>DAIMJK010000156.1:0-8450 GCA_036722245.1 Lysobacterales bacterium | reverse complement strand
GCATCCGCCTCGCGAAGCGTGTAGCCATGCCGCCAAACGGGCAAAAAAATGCCCGGCCTCAAGCCGGGCATCCTTGTCTCGCTGCGCCGCGTAACCGCAGGTGCCGCGGCGTTGCCTTGAATGCTTACTTCGCGCCGAAGCGACGACGGAACTTGTCAATACGGCCGCCGGTGTCGGAAACCTTGTGCTGACCCGTGTAGAACGGATGCGACTTGCTCGACACCTCGATCTTGATCAGCGGGTATTCCTTGCCGTCAGTCCAGGTGATGGTTTCCTTGCTGCCCTTGGTGGAGCGGGTCAGGATGGCAAAGTCGCTGGTCACGTCCTGAAACACGACCTCGCGATAGGTGGGATGGATGTCGGCCTTCATCGGGGCGTGACCTGAAAGTGAGAGCCGGTAATGATAGCAAGAGCGCCGGTTGAAATGCAAAGTCTGCGGCGACTGTCTCGATGCGGCATGACGTCGCCTTCCTCGGCCCACCCCTCAAGTCGGGAGTTGGGAGTCGGGAGTGCGCAGCGTGGAGCGGTTCGCACTTGCTGTTGTTGTGGTTGCTGCTAGTGCCGCTATCGCCCGGCGGAGGGCATCGAACGAACTTTAGCTGAGCTGTTGCTTCTGCTTTGGCTCGAGCTCTTGCCTTTACTCCCGACTCCCACGCCCAACTCCCTACCCCCGACTGCTCCTGGCTCTTCTGACCCCCTCACCCCTCAGCCCTACCGACCCAACGCCTCGGCCAACGCCCCCAGAAAATCCTGCTGGCTCAGGTCCGGCAGCCACACGCTCGCCCTCCCCGCCTGACAGGCTTCGATCCGGCTGGCACCGCGCGCCGGGCCCTGGTCCAGCAGGACCCGGACCGCATGTTGCTGCCTGGGCCACTGCCGACCGTCGAGCAGCACGTGCGCGGCGAGCGGATCGGCCAGCGCCCAGCGATCGGCGCCGTGCTGATCCAGATAACTGCGGACCTGTCGCGTGATGCGGTACATCAGGCGAGCCCTTTGCGTGTCGGCTTGCAGCAATTGTTCGACCGCCTCGACCGCAGGGGCCAGCGCCAGTGTCATCGCCCAGTCGACCAGCAGCATCCCGTTCCAGTCTCGAAGCACGATTTCGGCCGCCTCCGGATCGAAGGCGAAGTTGAACTCCGCTTGTGCAGTCAGGTTGCCGACGCCATCGAGCGCGCCACCCATGACGGTCAATCCGGCAACCATCTCCGGCAGGGCCGGCTCCAGCCGCAGGGCCAGGGCCAGATTGGTCAATGGCCCCAACGCCAGAATCTGCAGTCGGCCGGCGTGCCTGCGCGCCAGGTCGATGATGGCCTGGGCGGCCACCAACGACTGCAGCGGATGCCTCGGCGCGGGCAGGTCGGCATCTCCGAAACCATCCACGCCGTGCACATGGGCGGCGTCGCCGACGCCGCCGAGCAACGGGGCCGCCGCGCCGGGATAGACCGGAATCGGTTCGCCGATCAGATCCACCAGCCGGCGTGCATTGGCGCAGGTCGCGGCAAGCCCGACGTTGCCGCCAACGATCGTCAATGCAACAAGTTCACAATCCCTTCTGCCGGCAGCCATCAGTATCGCCCATGCATCGTCCACGCCGGGGTCGGTGTCGATCAGCAGGGGAAAAGTCGGCACGGGTGTGAGCTCCAAAGACTCGGACTGAGTCGATGCAGGCTCCCACTTTTTGATCGGCTCAGGCAAGCACTACGCGCCAAACAGCGGTGGCTGAACCTGCGCAGCTCTGGAGTGACGAGCACGAATCGGCTAAGTTGCGGCGGCGAACGCACCATCGTGCGACGCTACGCGAGTTCTCAGTTCAGGGAAGGGAATTGCGAGAACGAACTCTCAACGGCTACATCTCTCACGCCCGCTGGGCGGCCGTGCTGCTGGCGCTGACGGGCAACGCCGTGGCTGGCGATCGGCTGGCGCTGCGCTTCGGTCAGGTCGATCTGGACCCGCTGCGCCATTCGATGGCAGGCCTGACGCCGGCACCAACCACGGCCGCCGGCAAGGGTCTGCGCATGGTCCAGTTCGATCGGGCCCTGGTCCAGAACGATCTGGATCGTCTGTCCTCTTTGGGCCTGCAGCCGCTGCAATATTACCCGGACGGCGCCTATCTGGTCTGGGGCGACGGGCTGGCGCTGGAGCGTGCGCAGGCGATCACGGGATTGCGCTGGGTGGGGGACTTCGCGCCCGAGTGGAAGCGCGCGGCCAGTCTGGACGATCGACTCGGGAGGATCGATCAGGTTCTGGTCCATTTCCACAATGATGGTGATCTGGCTGCGGTCCTGAGCGAGATCGGGCGGCATGGCGAATTGCTGCGCCACGCCAGCGCCCAGCCAGACGGACGCTTCCACGAAGCGCTGTTGCGGATCGACGCCAGTCGGCTCGGCGCGCTTGCCACCATCCCGCAAGTGCTCTGGCTCGGCTATCAGAGCCCCCACCCACAGCTTGATGACGAAATGTCGGCCCAGATCGTGGCCGGCAATGTCAGTGCCGCGGGCATCCCCGAACCCGGCTATCTGGCTTTCCTCGATGGACTGGGCCTGAGCGGTGCGGGCGTAGTCTGGGCGATCACCGACGATGGCATCGACCTCGGGCACCCGGAGTTCCAGGGCCGAATCAGCGGTGGCTACAATTTTCCCGGCTGCCCGACCGGCAACGGGCCGGGCGCCGATACGCCCAGCGGCGGTCACGGAACCCATGTGGCGGGTATCGTCGCCGGAGCCGGCGTCGGCAGTTACACCGATGGGCAAGGCTTTGGCTACGGTATCGGGATGGCGCCTGGCGTGCAGCTGTACGCCCAGAATCCACTCTGTGGCCCGCCTGCCACCTGGCCGCCTGCCGGCGGCTGGCAGTCCATCAGCCAGACTGCGCTGGCCGGCGGGGCGATAGGCAGCAATGCCAGCTGGACCACCAGTGAAGGCGTACGCCACGGTTATCAGGCGAGCGAGCGGCTGTTTGATTTCGCGGTCCGCGATGGCAATTTCGACACTCCGGAGCTGGCTGAAGCCTTCTACTACGTGTTTTCCGCCGGCAACTCGGGCCCCAACCCGGCGACGCTGACCAGCCCGAAGGAAGCCAAGAACATCATTTCGGTGGGCGCCAGCAGGAGTTTCCGGTCCGGCCCGATCAACAGCCTGGCCGACTTCTCCAGCCGGGGTCCGGCTGTCGACGGACGCGTGCTGCCCACGCTGATCGCGCCGGGCCAGATCATCGCATCGACCCGCCGGCGCGATGGCGCCTTGTATTGCGCCGTGTCCATCCCCGACACGAATGATGAGTACTCCTACTGCATGGGCACCAGCATGGCCGCACCGCATGTCTCTGGCCTTGCCACCCTGCTGGTCGAATGGTGGCGTGCCCGACATGCCGGGCTGAACCCCAGCCCGGCCATGTTGAAGGCGCTGCTGATCGATGGCGCCCGGCCACTGACTGGCCGTGCGATGGCACCAGACGATGCGCAGGGATGGGGGCTGGCCGGAATTCCACGCTTCGTCGGCCCGGATGCCCTGCCCTGGTTTGCAGTCGATCAGACGGCGCTGCTGGACGATCCCGGCCAGATTCACCGCTATGCCGTGCGTGCGGCTGACCCCACTCAGGCGGTTCGGCTGCAATTGAGCTGGAGCGACGCGCCTGGCGCGATAGGCGCCAATCCGGCGCTGGTCAACGATCTGGATCTGCGCGTTCGACGCGGCAGCAGCGTCTATACCGGCAATCAGTTCGGACCGGACGGCAACAGCATCCCGGATGGTCAGCCCGATCGTCTCAACAACGTCGAGGCGGTATTGCTCGATGGCGACGATGACGCGTTGATTGTGTCCGTCCTGGCGCATGCACTGCCAGGTGACGGTGTGCCCTACATCGGTGACGAGACCGATCAGGACTATGCACTGCTGTGCAGCAACTGCATCCCGATCAAGGCCTTTGACGCGGTGATCGGCGCTGCACCGGACGCGGTCTGCGCTCCGGCCGAGTTGAGCTACGGCATCGAGATCGCCGACATTGGCGGCTGGTCCGAGCCAATGACCTTGAGCATCGACCAGCTCCCGGACGGGCTGAGTGCCAGCATCAACCCGGTTGCGCCGACCAGCCTGCCGGCGCAGATCACGATCCAGTTCAGCGACAGCGATCAGGTCGATCCGGGCAGCTATCTGCCGGAGTTGCGCCTGACTGCCGGCGCGATGGAGCAGGTGCTGTCGCTACCCCTGAGCATCGCCGCGCTGGCGCCGCAAGGCAGCATCCCGACCGACCCGCCGGCCGGCGCCAGCGAGGTCGAGTTGCGCCCTACCTTGCGCTGGTCAGCCGTCGGTGAGCCCGTGTCGAGCTACCGGATCGAGATCGATGCGGATCCGGACTTCACCGACCCGTTGATCGACCAGATCGTCCACCAGTCTGAGTACAACGTCGAAACCGAACTTGCGCCAGCCACAACCTGGTACTGGCGAGTGACAGCCTACAACGCCTGTGGCAGCGGCCCGACCAGCACGACGCAATCCTTCACGACCCGACCACCGGCGGGCAGTTGCCCGGCTGGCCAACGGCCGATGCCGCTGCTGCGTGACCCGATCGAGCCGAGCGCCAACGGCTGGAGCCACTACTCCGTGCTCGGCCCCAGCAACTGGAGCATCAGCAGTCAACGTGCGCGCAGTCCGGAGCTGAGCTGGAAAGGCCGCAATGGCTCCAGTGTCTCGGACCAGCGTCTGTTGAGCCCACAATTGTTGCTGCCCAGCGGCGAGAATGCGTACCTGAGTTTCTGGCACTGGTTTGATCTGGAACTGCGCAATGAGCAATTGTGCTGGGATGGCGGCCAGCTGTTCTTCGCCGAGCCGGGCAATCCTTTCGTTGCGGTCGCCCCGGAACGCTACCTCAGCGGCCAGCCGCTGCGCCTGCACAGCGCCGGCAATCCCGCCGCGGGCACACCCGGCTGGTGCGGTAGCCAGGAATTCAGCCAGACCGTAGTCGATCTGGGGCCTGGCACGGGCCAGCCGACGCAGGTCGGCTTCCGCCTCACAAGCGACGGCCACCGCGCCCGCGAAGGCTGGTACATCGACGATCTGGAAGTCTACAGCTGTGTTCCCGAGGACCTGATCTTCCGCAACGGTCTGGGCAGCGAGGCCCGTTGAGGGCAGATGGGCCTGTTCGACCGCTGGCGCAGAGCACCGGCTCAATGGGATCGCCGCGCGCATCTGCAAACCATCGCCCGGCTGCCAGGACTGGCTGCCTTGCCTGCAGACCAACTGGCGCGGCTGGAAGCCATGGCGCAGCACTTTGCCTTGGACAAGCGGTTCCACGCCGTCGGCGGGGGCAGCGTCAGCCCCGCACAGATCGCCACGATCGCCACGCTCGCCTGCTGGCCGATGCTGAATCTGGGCTCGGGCGCGCTCGCCGGCTGGTCCGATCTGGTGCTCTATCCGACCGGCTTTCGAGCGCGCCGGCATCAAGTCGAGGTAGCCGAGGTGGGCCTGGACGTCGTTCACGAATACGATGAGGAACTGGCCGGCGAAGCCAGCGAGGACGGCGTGGTGGTTCTGGCCTGGGAAGAAATCTGTCTGGATCTGGAGCACCCGGCCGACGGCCAGTCAGTCGTCATCCACGAGATCGCACACATGTTCGATGCCCAGTCTGGCGCCGTCGACGGTCGCCCCCCATTGCTGCCGGGCATGTCTGCTGATGGCTGGACACGAAGCTTCCAGCAAGCGTTTGAAGAACTCAGGGCGCGAGTGGATGCTGGACAGGAGACCCTGATGGATCCCTATGCAGCAGAAGCGCCGGAGGAGTTCTTCGCAGTTGCGGTGGAGCACTACTGCCTGAGACCGGACCTGCTCGAAGCCGAATGTCCCGCCGTAGCCGGTCTGCTGCAATCGTTGTTCGGAACCGTTGGCGCCTGAGTCAGCAGTGCCGAGGTCCAGGCGTCTACTTCAGCATGCCCGGCAGGAAAGCCTGCCAGGAGTCGCCCCCGCCCTCGCCACTGCTGGCCCGGACCGTGGCGTCTGCGCCGCCGCTGAAAAGGCCAGAACATTTGGCGAAGCGGAATGCCTCGTTACCCACGGCGCCCAGAGCGATCGTCGCATATACGCACAGCAGTGCCGCCGCCAAACGATACTTCCAATTCTTCATGGCATTCCTCCGCCGTTCCTGCTGTTTCTGCATGCAACCGTCATGCCAACTACTGAAAATCCGCAAGTGACTGAAATTCATGAATCTTGCGGCGAGCTCCTCTGACTGGACAGTGTCCATGGACGGACAATCGGACAGCCAGACGAACACTTGGCCGGACTGACTCCGGTTGAAGACCAAGCCGCGAAACAGATCCGCAAGCTCCTCCGCTCGTCCGATGCTGCACCACAGCAAGGTCTTCCAGCGCGCTTGAGTACACTTGAACCCGACGGCGGTGCCCAGACTAACCAGGTTGGCGTCACATTGGTGTCATCGTCCTGTTCTGGTCATCAGGGGAAACTGGATGGCGGTCAGTCGCGACGCGATGGATCTGCGGGCTCACAGCCCAGCGGTGCAGGATCTGGTCATGGGCACCGGCATTGGCGGCCATGGGTTGCGCCGCGCCCTGCTCGCCGGCGCGCGCCAGGTCCAGCGCACCCGCGAGCATCTCAATCGCATCAACGTCTTTCCGGTCGCCGACGGCGATACCGGCACCAACCTGGCCTTCACGATGGAGGCGATGGCGCAGGAACTGGAAAAGCTGCGCAGCAGCGATTCGGGCGAGGTCCTCGCAGTGGCCGCCCAAGCGACACTGGACGGTGCCCGCGGCAACTCCGGAGCCATCGTTGCGCAGTTTCTGTACGGCCTGGCGGAAGCAACCCGGACCCGCACGCGGCTGTCCTTCGTCCAGTTGGGGCAGGCCGTCGCGCACGCCTCTGGTACCGCCCGGGCGGCGATTTCCGATCCGCGTGAAGGCACGGTCATCAGCGTGATCGCCGATTTCGCCACCGCGCTGCAGGAGCAGGCCGGACGCAGCAGCCGCAGTCTGCTCGACGTACTTGAAGGTGCCTTGAGCAGCGCCCGGCGCTCGCTCGCCGACACGCCCAACCAACTCGCTGTGCTGCGGCGGGCCGGGGTAGTCGATGCCGGCGCGCAGGGATTCGTGTCCTTTCTCGAAGGGGTAGTCGATTTTGTCCAGCGCGGCCGACGGGTATTGCAGATGGAAGTCGCCGCCGGGCACGAACAATCCCTGTCGCCGCTGGTGGAAAGTCACGCCGACAGTCCCTATCGCTACTGCACCGAATGTGTGCTCGAAGGCAAGGCGCTGGATCCCGGGGCGGTCCGTTCCGCGCTGGCCGGACTGGCGCTCGATTCGCTGGTGGTGGTCGGTGGCGGCGACAAGCTGCGACTGCATGCCCATCTGGATCAGCCCGGCGAGTTGTTCGACAGCCTGGCTGCGCTCGGCCAGGTCACCCAGCGCAAGGCGGACGACATGCAGGCGCAGCAGCGTGCCCGCCAGCGCCAGACCCGCACCGCCGTGGTCACCGACTCGGCCGCCGATCTGCCGGAAGAGGAGCGGCAACGCCTGGGCATACTGGTCGTGCCAGTGCGGGTGGGCTTCGATCAGGAAGACTACCTGGACAAGATCACCCTGACTCCGGCCGAGTTGTACGAGCGGATGCGCAAGGGCGAGATTCCACGCACCTCGCAGCCGCCTGCGGTCGATTTCCGACGCACCTTCGAGTTGCTCGTCGATCATCATGAAGGGGTCGTCTGCGTCGGGCTGTCGAGTCAGGTATCGGGCACCTGGCAAGCGGCCGAGCATGCCGCCCAGCGTTTCGAGGGCCGGGTCCAGGCCATCGACACGCTGAATGTATCGGCCGGACAGGCGCTGCTGACACTCTACGCGGCAGAGGCCGCGCAGCAAGGTCTGGCGCCCGATCGGGTCGCCGCCGCAACCCGCGCGATGATGCCGCACACGCGTACCTACGGCTTGATCGCGGACTTGAGCTACGGCGCCCGCGGTGGTCGCATTCCGGCCTGGTTGGCGCCGGTCACCCGAACCATCAGGGCGCATGTGCGGGTCGAGGATGCGAAGGGCCGGATCAAGCCGCGCGGCCTGCATCTGGGCGGGCGTTCCAGGGCGCTGGCCGGCTTTGTCCGACATATCGCCAAGCATTGGCGCGATCGTCAGCGAGTGCGCGCGATCATTGCCCACTGCGATGCCGACGCCGAAGCGCGCGAAGCCTTGAATCAACTGCGTCAGAGCCTGCCCGGCCTGAGCAGCGCCTGGGTGGTTGCCTGCGGCCCGGCGCTGGGTGCGCACGCCGGCCCTGGCACAGTGGTGATCGGCCTGCAGGCCTGGCAATCGCCGACATGAGTCTGCTCCTGCCCGCGCTGCTGTTGCTGCTGGCCTATCTGATCGGCAGCCTGTCCGGCAGTCTGCTGGTCGGCCGCCTGCAGGGGGTGGACATCCGCGCTCAGGGCAGCGGCAATGCCGGCGCCACCAACGCCTT
>DAIMJK010000155.1:0-8452 GCA_036722245.1 Lysobacterales bacterium | reverse complement strand
CTACACCAAGGATCTCGATGCTCCGCGGTTGAGGGAAGCCCTTGCCGTCGCAGACCACAGCGCCCTTCCCGAGTACCGCAAGGCCGCTGACGATGCGGCGAAAGCCTGGTTCACCCCTTGAAGCACAGGGTTGACCTCGCGGGAGTCGCCGCGGCGCGCGACACGGAGGGCGACGGTGCGCTAGGCACCGATACTCGAAGGCAGCCTGCATCCTGCGTTTCCGCCCCCTCGATAGGCCCTACTCCCCGATCCGATACCCGCGCGACGAGCCACGCGACGATCGCATCGAATCTCTCCTGATCCAGAGCGTGTCCGCGGTCGACGCGCAGCTCGGTGATGAAGTCGCCGGCGGTCCTGGCCACGACCTGGTCTGCATCCCGCGAATACTTGTCCTTGGTGCCCGATACCACCATTGTCGGCCGAGGTCCGATAGCAGAAAGCAGATCGTGGGTGTCGATCTGGCGCGCGAGCCCGGGCACGGCCTCGAAGAGGGTGATCCCGGTGCCTTCGCGGCGGCGCGTCTCGAAGCTGCACACGGCACCGCTGATGCAGGCGAAGCTGCATCGTGGATCGACTGCCGCGTGGTAGAGCGCCGTGTAGCCACCGTACGAGTGTCCCGCCACACCCACGCCCACAAGCTGCTCGTCCATGCCAGTGGCCTGGAGCAGAACGCTCAGGGCCCGTTGGGCGTCATCCAGACACTTCCTCATCAGTACATCGCCATCGAGCAATCGGTAGCTCATGGCGTTGTAGTGCTGAAGCCAATCATAATGATCCGGCTCCACCCCGCGAACCGCGCCTCGGCGATCCTCGAAAGTGATCGCGTCCGGGGCGAGAACCGCGAGGCCTCTGCGAGCGAGTGCCGGGCCGAAGGCTTGAAAGGCGTCGCCCACCTCGCCGGCTATCTCGCTCTTGCCGAAGTGAAACTCCCCGTTGTGTTGGTGAAAGACAACCACTCCACCGAGCGGATCGCGGCCCCTCGGCGTGAACAGGAAAGCCGGAATGAGGTCACCTTCGAGCCCCCGGTACTCGACCCTTTCTCGGACGAATCCGTCGGTCTCTACGACCTCGCCTCGTTCGAACCCCAGCGGAACAGGGTCCGCGAGTCCCAGGCGCTGTCGAAGCTTCGTGCTGAGGTCGGTCATCGTTTGCAATGGTAGCGGGCAATCTGAAGTCATGAACGAATTCCGGTAGTCGTTCATGGATTCAGCCGCACATAGCCGTTGGGCAGCGGCGGCGTCCAAGTGGTCATCCAGAAGCAAAGAGGAGCCAGATCGCCGCATTCCAAAAGGGGCCGCACGCGCCATCCTTTGGAGTGCGCTGGCCTGACAGCGCTCTTGCTCCGCTCAGCGATCCAGCTGCGCCGTTGCTTGAAGTCTCTCGACGAGCTTCAACCTAGCACGCGCAAACCGCGGACATCGGCGAAATCTCGATCGTGGGTCACCAGCGCATCGGCATTGATCGCCAGGGCGCTGGCAAGCTGTATCGCATCCGGGAGCTTCAATCCGTATTGGCAGCGCAGGCGCGCAGCACTCTCGGCGATATCGCTGTTGAAATCGACCACCCGCCACGTCTCCAACACTGCCCGATAACGTTTTGCGAGGGCTTCCTCACCGGCCTTGAGCGGACCGGTCAGGACTTCGGCAATGGTGATCGTGGTCACTGCCAGCAGCAACTCGCCTGCCGCGTGCCGCTGGAACATCGGCGCAAAGCGCTCAGCGAAACGCTCGTGCGCTTCGAGCGTGTAGATGATCGGCGCGCTGTCTACCAGCAGCAGGGCCCCCGCCGGCAACTTGGCAGCGTTCAGCGGCTCCATTCGTCGCGCATGTCTTCGATGGTCTCGCGGCTATCTGTCCCCCAGAGCTCGCGACCGCTGCCCGCCAGTGCCAACAGCGATGCCGGCTTGGCCGACTTGATCGCAGCCGCCGGCACCACCGCGGCAATCTCGCGACCATGCCGCGTGATCAGGGTGGTCTGGCCGGCAGCTGCCGCCGCTAGAATCGCGGGAAGCTGTTGGCGCGCTTCTTCGGCGCCTTTCGATAGGAGTGTGCTGGAAGGTTTCATGGTTAGAACTGTACGGACTGTACGGTATTTCGTCAATGCCGGAGGTAGTTGCAACCCACTACCCCTCGCCAATCGACGGCTGCGGGTTCTCGGGGAAACGGCATCGCGTTGGGCCAAATGGCGTGCAGTGTGCCTGACGACTGATCGGGCCACTCGGCAGAATGACGGGACTGGTCACCTCGGAGCAATTGTTGAAGTCGATCCCAGCCGCAGGCGCTCGGCATTGAGTGAGGAAAGCAGTGGGCAGGCATTGCCGTGCTTGGCTGGATGCATCTGGCGACCGGTCCAGTCGACCAGGTTCAGGTACCGGGCGATGCTGATGGCCAGTGCCGGTTGCAGACATCGCGCCTGACGTATAGTGTTGACTGTAATTGTACGTCAGACGATCAAACATGAACACAAAACTTACCCTGCGGCTCGATGAGAAGCTCATCGCGAGCGCGAAGCGTCACTCGGCGGCGTCCGGCAAGTCGGTCTCGCAGCTGGTCTCGGACTACTTCGCACTGATTGATGCACGGGATCGAGACTCGGTGATCACGCCGCGCGTCCGTTCCCTTCGGGCCGTGCTCGCCGGTTCCGGTCTGGACGAGGCCGACTACCATCGTCACCTCGAGGACAAGTACTTGTGAAAGTGCTGTTCGACACCAACGTGGTCCTCGACCACCTGGTGGGGCGTGAACCCTTCGTTGATGCCGCGGAGCAGCTCCTGAGCCTTGTCGATTCCGGAAGGATCGACGGCGTCATCTGCTCGACGACGGCAACGACCATCCACTACCTGGCGTCGAAAGCGGTCGGCTCGACCGCGGCAAAGGAATACCTGCGCAAACTGCTCGCGATCTTCAAGGTGGCCGGTGTAGACCGGGACGTGTTGCAAAGCGCTCTCGACGCGGGCTTCTCGGACTTCGAGGATGCTGTGCTGCATGAGGCAGCGTGCAGAGTTGGTGCGGTGGCAATCGTGACCCGCGAAGGCAAGGACTTCGCGAAGTCGACCCTACTCGTGTTTGAGCCCAACGAACTGCTCGCGGCCGTGTATGCCGATCCGGTGTAGCAGTCTTGCCCGAGACCTTCAGCCGTCAACCGCGGCCGGTCGGTAGCCGGCAATCAGGATGGACAGGACTGCGCACGTAGCACTTGACACGATTCGATGTTTAGCTAATCATCTTTCCATGAGCAAGGTATTCAAAGCCCTGTCCGACCCCACCCGCCGCCGCGTGCTCCAGTTGCTGCGCGCAGGACCGATGAGCGCGGGTGCCCTCAGCGATCACTTCGACGTCTCCAAGCCGACGATGTCGGCGCACTTTGCCGTGCTGAAGGAGGCAGACCTGGTGCACGCCGAGAAGGCCGGCAAGACGGTGACCTATCACCTGAAGCTTTCGGTGCTCGAAGAGGCCTTGCTGGGCTTTGTCCATTCGTTCGACTCGGTAGCGCCAACGTCACGGCCCAACAAGGAGACATCACGATGAACAAGCAAATGATCACGGATCTGGCATGGGGTGTAGGCATTCTGGTTGTCGCCCTGGTCGCCAGCTTCGCTCGAAAGATGGGTTATGTCGACGACGAAACCGTCAAGAGGGTAGTCATCGGTCTGACCGGGCTGATGATCGCGTCGTTCGGCAATCGAATGCCCAAGACCTTCGTCCCCAGTTCCCGCGCGCGCCAGGCCAGACGCGTTGCAGCCTGGTCCCTGGTGCTGAGCGGACTCGTCTACGCCGGGCTTTGGGCATTCGCCCCAATCCCGATAGCGGTGGCGGGCGGAACCGCCGCGGTGCTCCTGGGGATGGCAGTGACCATTGGCTACTGCATTTCTCTGCGAGCAAAGTCCAAGGCTGCCAAGTCGAGTGCTGCTTGACCCCGCGCTCCAGCAGAGCGCCCACACCCTTGCCACCCGCTTGGCTCGAACGGAAATCCCGCCATGAACCTGGCACTGAAAAACTTCATCGATCGTCTCCCGCCGCGAGCTTGACGTCTTGGGCGATGCTCTGGATTTCCTGATCGCCGATGTCGGCCAGACTCGGGAAAACTGCATCGCCGCAAGTCAACGAGATTGCAATGTGCCCGACTGAGGCCGTGACCGAGTCCGATTGGATTCGCCCGGACACTCTGCAAACATCTGATATCACTTGTATTTCTGATCTACTTGCGCGCCTGGCATGGGGTCTGCAATGGCCTGATTGCGATTCGGTGCGCGGGGGTAGCTTGCATGCGACAACGGCCCCGATGACCGACGCCATCCATCCTTCATGTCAACGGAGACAACGTATGAGCGCCAGCCGAATCATCGGAATTGTGCTGATCACCCTGGGTGCCCTTGGTCTGGCCTATGGCAGCTTCACCTACACCGAAGAGACCCACAAGGCCGACATCGGACCATTGGAGCTGTCGGTCAAGGAGCAGGAAACGGTGAACATTCCGGTCTGGGCCGGAGGTGGCGCTGTGTTGCTGGGCCTGGTCCTGCTGGTGGTGCGCAAGCCCTGATCCCTGGAGCGAGGACGTCATCTTTCTCAGCGCTTCACCCGGCTTCTTTGCCCGAGTTCAACTCGGGGTTCCGTTGGAGGGCAGTTCCAGACTGGAACTGGTATTGGCAACTGGAACTGCTCTTCCGCCAATGGAACTGCTCTCTCAGCCCCCGTACTTCCTTTCCCCCGCCGTGATCGGCAAGCGGATGCGATTTTCCGGGGGCGGTAGCGGGCAGGTGGAGTATTCGGTAAAGGCGCAGGGCGGGTTGTAGAGCTTGTTGAAGTCGATCACGATGCGGCCGTCTTCGGCTGGTTTGGCGTACATGAAGCGGCCGGAGCCGTAGGTTTCCTTGCCGCTGGTGCCGTCGAAGACGATGAAGAACATGTCGTCGGTGCCGCTTTCGGTGAGAGCTTCGAGCGCCCAGCTCTCGCCGTCATGTTCAAACACGGCCCGGCCCGGATTGTCGCGTAGTTCCTCGACGCCGTGGACGGTGGCGATCGGGATCTGGCGGACCGGATCGTGCGCCTCCCAGCGTGCTTCGAAGCGCCATGCGGCATTGATGTCGAAGTAATCGATGCCGGCAAAGCCGGTCCGGGTTGGCGCTTCGGCGTCCTTCACGCGCAGGCCAAAGCGGGGGCCGCGCTGGACCACGTAGAACTGCACGCCACCGAACTCGACGAAGGTCGGGTCGCCGCTGCTGTCGGGCTTGAGTTCGGCACCGAGAGCTTCCATGCCGCCGATGCTGATCCCGCTTTGGCTGGTCTTGAAATAGAAACGATCCCCTTCCCAGCTCAGCATGCCCAGCTCTTTTGGTCCGCGGCCCAGATCGACGTCCACGCCCTCGCCGTTGCCGATCGTGCTCATGCCGGGTCGCAGCCAGTGCAGGCCAACCAGGCTGAGCCAGCCGGTCGGCGCGGTCAGTCGCTCGATCCGCGTGCTGCGCCATTGCTCGATGTCGGTCCGGTGCTCATCGACGCTCGGAGTCGCGGCGAAGCTTCCCAGCAGAACCAGACTGGCCAGATCGATCATCGGTGCTCTCGTGCGTTTGGGGAAGGTCGAGCATGGCGAAGCTGTGGGGTGCTTTGCAAGTCTGACGGGGTTGGGGTGCTGTGACTACTGCTGACGGTTCGCGCTGTTTCAAGAAGTTGGAAGTCGGGAGTTGGGAGTTGGGAGTAGGAGCAAGGGCCCAGGGCAGACGCTTTACCTTGCTCCGTTGCCCGAGTGCAACTCGGGGTTCCGTTCATGCCCCGGCGCTTTGCCTGGCTCCGTTGCCCGAGTGCAACTCGGGGTTCCGATTGGCTCTGGGCTTTTCACTGGAACTGGAACTGGCCACTGGAACACGCTGCCGCACTCCCTACTCCCGACTCCCAACTCCCGACCAACGCGCTACTCAAAGCCATCACCAAAAAGCTCATCGCCCAGCACCGTGACCACCCGATCCGCCGACAGACTGTGGAAAGCGCCGGCGTCGTGGATTACCTGGACGTTCAAGGTTCGCGGGCCGCTGCCGGTCGTCGACCAGTCGGCATTCCAGGGTGGCGTCATTGCGGTGGCCACGATCTGGCCATCGATCAGGTAGTCGACCCTCTGAATCTGCGGCAGATTTGTGACGATGGCCAGCGTGAGATTCTGGCCGGCGAGGATCGAGGTGCCGGCGGTGGGGGTCGTGATCTGCAACTGGGCGGCGGTTCCCAGCCCGGCCTCGTTGGCGTCGATCTGCAGCAGGAAGGCGATCAACTGGTCGCGCTGGCCGGCGCTGAGGGCTGCGGTGTCGCCATGTGCACCCATCGGGTTGCGCGTGAGCAGTACGTCCTCGAGAGTCGCCGCCGAGCCATCATGCAGATAGGGCGCGGACCCGAACAAGCCGCGCAGGCTGGGCGTATCGAGCGCGAGCAGCGGGCCACCCAGGCGCTGCCCGCTGGCGGCGCTCAGGGTGCCGACATCATGGCGCAGGCCGGCGTCGCTGTCGGTGTAGGCCGGACCTGCGTGGCAGCGCTGGCAGTTGAGTTGGCCAAACAGCAGCCGGCCGGCCTGACCGTCTGCACTGAGCGTGCCATCGGGATTGCGGTAGGGTGAGCGATCGTCGATGTCCAGACTCGCTACATACGCGGCCAGCGCGTCCAGATCGGCCGAGAAACCAGCCTTGGTCGGGCCGAGTGGATGGTCGCGGCCGTCGGCGAAGAAGTCGGTGTCGTCCATGAAGCCGATCCCGCCAAACAGATTGCGGATCGGTCCTTCAAAATCCTGGATCTCGTCGAAATTGCCGCTCCAGTGGACCAGACCGCGGCCCATCCCGGCACTGCCGAGCAGGCTGGTGGTGTTGCGCAGGCCCTCGCCGAGCTGGGTGAAGTCCCACACCCGACCGTCGCCGCGCCCATCCAGATGACAGGCGCCGCAACTGGTGTAGCTGTCCTGGCCCATCCGCACATCCATCGCGTTGTAGAAGATGCGCTTGCCGAGCAGGACGTCGGGGTCCAGCGGCTCAAAGCTGGTGGTCGCAATCGCCCCAAGCGCCAGCGCCGGACTGCTGCCATCAACGAGCATTTCCGCCACGCTGTAGACGCTCAGCTGGCGTGACAGGAAGTCATGCACGAACAAACGGCCGGTCTGGGCATCGAAGGCAAGTGCCCGCGGGGCGCGGCCGCCTTCCAGTTCGGCCAGCTCGCGGCGGTTCCACGGATCGAGCACCACGACCTTGTTGTTGGTCTCCAGCGCGGCGAACAGATGGCTGCTGCCGGGCGGCAACAACAGCGCCGAAACGCGGCCGGCGTCGTCGATATCCATCCGCGCCGTGACCGTCTCGGAAGCCGCAGCGGTATCGACGCGACCGATCAGCGAGCGCAGCACGCTTTCGAAGTTGAGCGGCTGGCCTTCGCGGAACAGCCCGCGCAGGATGTTGTCCTTCTTGCCGCCGTACCACAGGCTGGACCCATCCTCGGCCAGCGCCAGGGCACCGATGTAATTCGGCAGGCCACGCGCGGCGGTACCCGAATCGGGCGAGGTGGTGTCCAGCGGCAGCGCGATCGGGACCGCTGTGGCAAAGCCCGGCAGGTCGATCCGCCAGACGCTCCCCTGCTCGCCGCGACTGATCAGACCGCTGACATACAGCGCGCTCTGATCGCCACTGAGGGTGAGTGCGTGAACGTGCTCGACCAGCTCCAGCGCACCGTCAGGCTGGCCGGTCGCGGCGACGAAGCGCTGCACCCGGCCGCTGCCGGCCAGTGCCACATAGCCCCAGCCGGCACCGTCAAACAGCAGCGCCACCGGCCGCGCGCCGTAGTCCAGCTCCATCGTATCGACGACCGTGCGGCTGACCGGATCGATCCGGGCAAGCAGGTCGATACCCTGCACGCTGACCCAGACCTGACCGGCGTTGTCGAGCGCCAGCGCGGTCGGATCGTCGCCGACCGGGATCTCGTCGAGCAGACTGGAGGAATCGACATCGATCACGCTGACGCTGGCGTGGTCCGGGTTGACCACCCACAACTCGCGCCGCGCCTGGTGCAGCAGCAACTGACTGGAAGAGATCGCGGCAGCGGCAGGCGCCAGTCGCACGACCAGCACCTTGGTCGCGCTGGCAAGGCCCAGCGTTGGATGGCGTACCTGCAGAAGGAGCGTATAGACGCCGGCCTGGCCATAGGCGTGGCTGATATCAGCCGCGGACAGCCACTCAGTGCGCGGGGTGCCGTCGCCGAAGTCCCAGCGATACTCCAGCGCACCGCCGGCCGAGGCGCTGGCGTCGGCAACGAACTGGACCGGTTGGCCACGCAGCAGCGGCGATTCGGGTGTGTTGGCGATGCCGTGAATGACGACCTGAGCCAGCGCGGGCGACATGAGCGCTGTTGCCAGCCAGCACAGCCCGAGTGTCGCCCAGCGCCGCTCCCCGCCGCGCACGATCGGGTCCCGGG
Organism: Lysobacterales bacterium; assembly: GCA_036722245.1. Lineage (GTDB taxonomy): Bacteria > Pseudomonadota > Gammaproteobacteria > Xanthomonadales > SZUA-5 > JAWLAT01. The sequence goes on along the minus strand of DAIMJK010000155.1, from coordinate 23 downwards.
GTGGCGGATCGCGGTGGCGGTGC
>DAIMJK010000154.1:4281-8453 GCA_036722245.1 Lysobacterales bacterium | reverse complement strand
GAGCGGTGCCGACTGGGCTTTTCAGGTACCGGCGCTGCGGCCGCAGTTCCGGGTGATCGTGCCGGACCTGCGGGGTGCCGGTCTGAGCGGCAAGCCGGCAGGGCCTTATCGGGTGGAGCAGTTCGCCGAGGACCTGTGGGCCCTGCTCGATCATCTCGGAGTGACCGAGGCACAACTGGTGGGCTTCTCGCTCGGTGGCGCCGTGGCGCTGGAAATGGCGCTGCAGCGCGCGCAGCAGGTGTCGAGCGTGGTCACCATCAATACCCTGCCCAGCTATCGCATCGACCAGTGGGCAAAATGGTGGCAGGCACGCGCCCAGATACTGATGGTGCGTTGGCTGGGCCTGCCGCGCGCGGCCCGAATGATCAGTGCACGGCTGTTTCCGGAACCACACCAGGCGGCGATGCGGCGGCGAGTTGTCGAGGTCGTGGGCGCCAATGCCAGACGCCCTTACCTGGACACCGTGCGCGCGCTGATGAACTGGTGCGCCGCCGACCGGGTCCATGGTCTGCACTCCCGCCTGCTGATGCTGTCGGCCGAGTTCGACTACACCACACTGGCCGAGAAGCACCACTGGGCCGAACGCCTCGGCGCCGAGCACCGCGTCATCAAAGGCTCGCGCCATGGGACGCCCTTCGATTCGATCCACGCCACCAACGCCTGTCTTTGTGCCTGGCTGGCAGGGCAGCCACTACCTTCCGATGCCGAGTTGAGCGTTGACGGACCGGAGCGCACACCTGCGATGGCGCCGGATTGAAAGAGCGAAAAGCAGGTAACCACAAAGGACACGAAGGACACAAAGGAGACAAAGGACACAAAGGAAAGCACTGAGCATGGACGCATCGCCGGGCAAAGCCGCAACCCGGTGGGCGTGCTGACCAAGTTGCGCGAGTCAAGGATTCGGCTCAACTGCTCTGCTCTCCTTCGTGTCCTTTGTGTCCTTTGTGGTCAATCCGCTCTTGCGCTCTTCAGACCTGCCTCGCCAACCAAGACTGCGCAGCCTGTGTTCGTAGCGTGCTTCGCCGACTCGATGTGAGGCTGCGTCAGTACCTCGCGCCCGATGACGCACTGCGGCTTGATTCATGGCCGCAGAGGGTGGAGGCTAGGACGTCCCCAAGCAGTCAAATGCGCCGCGGTGACCGTCATGCCCAGAGTCAGTCCAGTCAGACCCCCGCAAGCCTTCCACAACGGCTTTCTGAGCCCGCACGAGGTCGATCTGATGTACGGGCTGGAACCGGTCTTCGAAGCGGGCCGGGATCAGCGTCACCGCGCCCTGCTCGAATCGCATGCGGTGCATTGTCCCTACTGCTGGCACAGCTTTCAGACCGACTTCGAAACCGCGCTCGGCAGCCAGGACCGGATCGAGGACTGCCCGCGCTGCTGCGGTCCGATCGAGTTGCAATTGCGGGTCGACGAACTGGGGCACCAGCATCTGGAGGTCGAGCGGGCGGATTGAGGGCGCTACTCGAACCCATCGGCGAACAATGGATCAGGCAAGGGACCCCCACAACCGACACCTTCGAATATGCATCCCACCCACTCCGGGTGGTCGATGAAGGGATTGCGGTTGCCCTGATAGCTGAAGATGATCTCGTTGCGCAGCACTTCCTCCGGCGTCACCGGGTCGTTGGCGTGCCATTCCAGCAGCACATCGAGCAGACCCATGTAGCCGACGGCTGCGTTGCCGCCGGTGCCCTGGATCAGGCTGGGATCATTGGTCAGGCGCAGATCCGGTTCCGACGCGCCGGTGACACCGTGGGTGCCGCCCTCGTAGCGCACGTCCATGTAGAACATCGCCCGCGCCATGTCGCCCTTGCGCGCGTTCCAGACCTCATACAGCACGCCGTTGTACCAGTTCGAGTTGCCCGGATAGGTGCCCGATCCGCCGCCCTGGCCGTGGTTGAGCAGGGTCTGGTCTTCGCTGCAGGAGGCGCTGCAGTTGCCGAAGTACTTGTTGCCGCGGTTGGAGTTGTAGCCGGTGTCCGATAGATACAGCATGTGGGTGTCGGTAAATGGATAGTTGAGCTGGTTCGGCGGGGCGCCATCGTTGTTGTTGCCGAAACCCAGTGAGTTGGGCCAGGTGTGCTCGCGGTTGTAGGGGCCCTGCCCGCCCGGAATCTTGGTATACGAGCCATTGCGGTAGACGTCCAGGATCTTGCTGGTGTCGACCGGATCCTCGTCGGCCAGATTCAGCACCACCCAGGTGTTCGGGCTGCCACCGGTATAGGCGATGCGGGTGTGGTCGTCGATGGTCTCGTGCAGGGTGGCACGCAGGGTTTGCGGGGTGGACGGGTCGACGTTGGCGTAGTAGTCGGACAGGCCGGCAGCACTGGTGAAGCTGATCTCGACGTCAGCCAGCATCGGATCGGGCGTACCATCCTGGTCGATCACGAACTCGGCAAAGATCGTCAGCGTGCACAACTCGAGCGGGTCGAAATCGACATCCGGGTTCAGCGTGTAACTGACTGGCCCGCCACTGACGACTGCCGGATGACCACCGGAGCTGGCACACAGGATCTGGTACCACTGGCCCTGAACCGTCACCGGCTCGCTGAAATTGACGATCAGGTTGCTCGCCAGCGGTACCGCCGCGGAACCGTCCGTGGGCACGGTGGATTCGACCTCGGGGGCTTCATCGACCGCGACGGTGAAGGAGAACACGTAGTCGGCCTCCATGTTGTCCGGCGTGCCGTCCTGGTCGACGACTTCGGCAGCCACGATGGTCACGCTGCAGAGCTCGCCCTCGGCCAGTGTTGTCGAAGGGTCGAGCGTGTACAGGCTGGGACCGCCACTGTCGATCGCGCCCACCGCGCCGCTGACCGAGCAAGCGATGTCGAACCAGCCGTTGCTGACCGTCACTGGCTCGCTGAACTGGACCAGGATGTTCGAGTTCGCATCGACACCGGTCGCGTTGTCGGCTGGCACGGTGGAACTGACCACCGGCGGCACATCGACACCGGCACCGAAAGTCTGGCCGTTGTTGCAGCCCCCGAAGGTCTCGGTCGCGCTGGTGTTCCAGGAAAAGTCGGCATATTCACTACCGGGGCCGCCACCAAGCTGCAGTGAGGTGCCGATCGGCGTGGTGTTTGGTTCCTCGACGCCGATGTCGGTGCTGGTCATGCCGTCGGCAGGCCCGCCCACAGCGACGAAGCTTCCTTCGTAGCTGAGGAACTGGATGACCGTGCTGTCACTGCTGCGGACCAGCGCGACGCCGTCCGGCGATCCGTTCTGAATGCCATTGACGGGATAGTTGATGACGGAGAGCTGGACCGTGCCACCGCAGCTCGTGGCGGTGCCGGCACTCAGCGTGTCGGTGGCGTAGGGCGCGCCCCCGTTACCGTTGTACAGCACCAGCTGATAGCCGCTGAGATTCTCCCCAGCCGTCGCCACGACCTCGATCGCCTCACCAACGTCGGTGTCAACATTGTCATAGTGAATCTCGTTGATGAACACCGCCGCCTGCAATGGAGCAGACGATACACAAAGCAGGGTAAACATCAGGGCGGGCAGGAATCTGGTCATTGGTCAGTTCGCATGGGCAGCAGGGAGGGAACCACCGATGCATCAAGCTCGGGGTTTGGTGGAGAAGCTTGGTGGAACGCGGCAGGTCGGCTCCCAAGGGACGCGCCGCACAAAGGGCGCCGCATCGTACTCCAACGACGCTCACGGATGAAGACAGTTCATTCACAGTCTGGCCGACTCGAACGTGGCTGCGTCCGGATTCGTTAGCGCTGCTTGAACGAGGCGCGCAATAGCTGACCAAAGTCAGCTCTCGCGCCAGCGCGGCGGCTTATGCTCACATTGCCCCCCACCGCGTTCGAGGATGCCGCATGAAAGCTCCCGTGATCTTGATGGCAAGCTTCGGCCTGCTGCTTGGCGCCTGCGCCAGCGACCCTGACCGACCAACCCGAACGGAAATGCGCGAGGCGGAGTACGAGCGCTTTGCCGGCGCGGAAGTCGACCGGATCCGGGCCTTCAACCTGTACGGCTGGACCGTGCTGGATCGTGAGAAACTGGTCCTGTGGACGCGACCAAACGAGGCATTCATCGTCGAACTGGACCGTGCCTGCCCCAATCTGGAGTTCGCCCGGAAGATCGGTATCAGCAACTTCGGCAACACCATCCACGCGCGCTTCGACTCGATCATCGTCAATCGAGACCGCTGCCGGATC
>DAIMJK010000154.1:0-4271 GCA_036722245.1 Lysobacterales bacterium | reverse complement strand
CAAGGCGCTGAGGGCCGAGCGCAAGCGGATGCGCTACGGCGGTGACCTCGAGACCAGACCGGAAGACTGAGCTACCGTTGCACCAGCAAGCGTCCGCCGCCATACCGACCCACCGGCATCGTCGGACGTGCGCATCCGAGCTGGGACGAAGGCGCTGATCCTGCCATCATGGGCGGATGAATCTTTTCTCCGAACTGCCCCTGATACCCGCCTTGCGGCCCGGCCTTGATGCTGCCGGCTATACCGAGCTGACCCCGGTCCAGGCCCAGAGCCTGCCGGCCATCCTGGAAGGCCGTGACCTGATCGCACAGGCCCCCACCGGCAGCGGCAAGACCGTTGCCTTTGGATTGGGGCTGCTCCAGCGCATCGATCCAGCGCTGATCCGGGTCCAGGCGCTGGTCTTGTGTCCGACCCGCGAACTGGCCGACCAGGTCGCCAAGGAGATCCGCAAGCTGGCGATCGGAATCGCCAACCTGAAGCTGTTGATCCTGTGCGGTGGTATTCCATTGCGACCTCAGCTGGCCTCGCTCGGTCATGACCCGCATGTGGTGGTAGGGACGCCGGGCCGGATCCAGGAACTGCTGCGCAAGAAGGCCTTGCACCTGGGCGGCGTACGCACGCTGGTGCTTGATGAAGCCGACCGGATGCTGGACATGGGCTTCAGCGAGTCCATTACCGAGATCATCGGTCGCACCAACAAGGCGCGGCAGAGCCTGCTGTTCTCGGCCACCTTCGCCGAGCCGATCCGCCAGATCGCAGCCACCATGCTGCGCGATCCGCTGCAGGTCACGGTCGATGGCAGTGCGCAGCAACCGGTGATTCGGCAGCTGTTCTTCGAGGTCGAACTGGCCAGCAAGCAACTGGCGCTGGGCGGGATCCTCGCCAGCCATCGGCCCGAGTCATCCGTGGTGTTCTGCAACACCCGGCGTGATGTCGAGGAGGTGGCCCAGTCGCTGCGCGCACAGGGCTTTGCCGCACTCGCGTTGCATGGCGAGATCGACCAGCGCGAGCGCGACGAGATCCTGGTTCGCTTCGGCAATGGCAGTTGCACCGTGCTGGTCGCTACCGACGTTGCCGGTCGCGGCCTGGACATCAAGGATCTGGCCGCGGTGGTCAACTACGAACTGCCGACCAACCCGGAAGACTATCTGCACCGAATCGGGCGCACCGGCCGGATGGGCAAGGACGGTCTGGCACTGAGCCTGGTCAGCCCACGCGAGATGCCACGGGCCAAGGCGATCGAAGCCGACCAGGGCGCGCCGGTCGCCTGGCGCAAGGTCGCGGCTGCCCTCCCCGGCAACAAGATTGGCGCGGCGATGGTGACGCTGTGCATCGACGCCGGTCGGACCGAAAAGATGCGCCCGGGCGACATCCTGGGTGCGCTGACCGGCGACGCCGGCCTGCCAGCGAGCGCGGTCGGCAAGATCGACGTCTTCGCCACGCGCGCCTACGTGGCGGTGGCAAGGGCGCAGTCGAAGGAAGCGCTCAGCCGTCTGCAGGCAGGCAAGATCAAGGGTCGCAAGGTGCGGGTGCGATTGATCGCCTGAGTGTCTTGAGTCTGCTCAGCCCGGTCGTGCGAGCTGCTGGGTCAGCCAGTCACTGACCACACGCAGCACCCGCAGGGACTGGCTCAGACCCATGTGGCCGTAGCCGAGCAAGCGCTGATCGGCATCATCGAGTTCGGAACTGGCAGCCGGCACGACTATCGCATCGTCGACCGACCAGAGGTTCAGGCGCGGCGCCGTCGATTCACCGGCGTGGGCGGCGTTGAAGCGACACAGCCAGCCTGAGGAAGGCAGCGGCGGCCCATGCTCGCGCATACCGAAGCTTCCCGCCAATTCGGTGCCATGGTGCGGTGCGCCCAGACAGATGACACCGCTCAGCGGATGTTGCTTGCCGCCCATCGCCTGCAACATGCGCCCGGCCAGGCCGCCCATGCTGTGGCCGACCAGATACAGCGGCAACTCGGGCGATTGGCGGTGCAGCGCGTCGATGGTCGCGGTCAGCCGCTGCAACTGCTGGTCCATCGACCACCAGCTCGGCGCCAGATCGATGACGCTGGTGCAGTAGCCCTGAGCGCGCAGATGACGGCGCCAGCGCCACCACAGACCGCGGTTGCAGACAAAGCCGTGTACCAGCAACAAGCGTGCCCTGCAGTCTGTGCGGACCGGATCATCGGTGCGCATGAAGGGCGCCAGGAAGGGCTGTGCCAGCACAAAGCACCAGCCGAAGGCGATGCTCTCCTCGCACCAGAGCCGCAGCCTGGCCGCACCGGTCGCGCGCGCGCCGGAGCGGTCCATGGCGCCAGCCAACAGACTGCCAACGACCACGATCAGCGGTGCAAGCAGGAGCGGAAGCCCGATGGCGGCGGCGACCTGGACCACGCCGGCTGCGTCTCGGCCCACCCACATCGCGCCGGCCCAGGCGAGGGCGCCGAGCAGGATCCACAGCGACACGCATAATCGCATCGGTTTTCAGTCCGCGCCGTCAGCCGTCTGCAGACCGACCTGCAGCCAACCCAGATTGACACCCAGATCGCGGCTGTCCTCGGTCGCCCAGGCATAACCGAGGCCGCGCCCCTGGCCATCGATGAAAGCCAGCCGCAGGAAGGGCCGCGCCTGCCCCGGATAGGCGACCCGCGCCAACTCCAGCACGTAGCCGCTGCCCTGCCCGTCCTTGCGCTTGAGTTCGACCCGACCGCCTTGATCATGCAGACGCAGATCACGACCGGTATGCCATTGATCGGCAGCCGGCGCAGCGCTGGCCTTGTCGCCCTGTGGATGCAGGGCGTACCAACCACTGTAGTAGCGTAAACGCTGGAAGCGGTACTGCCGCTCGACTTGCGCCTGCTCACCCTGGCGTACCTGCTGATAGCGCATCTGGCCGGGCTCCAGTTCCAGCCATTCGGTCACCGAGCCGGTCGATTCGCTCAGCTCCGCCGCGGCGCACTGCCCCGGGTCAGTCGCGCCTACCCAGCGTCCGCCATCACGACGCTGCCACCACAGGCTGCAACCCGGGCTCGGCCGCAGCCGCTCCGGCGCCAGCCCGGCCCAGCCGTGCGAGTCGGCGCTCAGCTCGGCATAGCCGACCGGATCCGGGAAGCCGTAGACATCCTGTCGGATCAGGCCGCGGCTGCTGTCGAAGGCGAAACGGGTCAATCGCAGGCGGCTGCGTTGCTGCCCGCGTGGACCAAACTGCAGCTGCACCCGAAACACCTGCCGACCCAATTGCGGTGCATCAATGCGCTCGATCTGCTGATTCATCAAGGCCGCCGCCGCATCCGCCTGACCGGCCTCGGTCGCGGCGAAAACCTCGGCGTGGTTGCTCCATTGGCCCTGATAGCGGGCCACCAGTTCGGCCAGCAGCGCATCGGGATCGTCCGGTGCCGGAGCCTCGCCATCGACCGCGTTCTGCGAGTCTGCGCCGCCACCCATGGGCAGCACGCCAGCGCAGCCAGCCAGGGCCGCTGAACAGACAGTCAGAAACAGCAGCCGCAGCAGCGCCGCATGGGCAGAATCTCGCAACATCAAAGCCACCTACGCACCTCCATTGCCAGATCCATCGGACTGGACCAGCCGACCCCATCGCGCTCGGCCACGTAGCGCAGAAACTGTTGCAGTGCCTGGACCGCACCGGCGCGCCCGCTGAGTTCCGGATGCAGCAACAACACCAACAATCGAGGCGATGATTGCGCCTCTTCCTCGAGCCGGTCAAAGGCATCCATCAGATACTGCAGCCACTCGTCCGGTGTCCAGCCCAACGGCAGCGCCTGTGCGCGATCACTGAGGTCGACCGCATAGGGAATCAACAATGTCAGGTGCGGCTCATTGCCAAACCAGGTCGGGGTCGCCGCCCAAGAGGGGCGCAGCCTTACCGGCGGGTCGGTTTCCGTGCGTGGCGCGTACACCGGCCCCTCTGCATCGTCCGTCAATGTGTCGACGATCCATGTCTCCGCCGCCGCAGCATCCGCGCCGACCACACCGCAAGGCACCGCAGCGTCGTCCAGCACCGCCAGCAGCCGCTCCCGCAGTGCTACCGATCCAGCGCATTGCGTGCGCACATCCACCAGCACGGCCAGCTTCAAGCGCTCAGTCACCGCTCACCTGCATCGACTGTCCAGAACGGTCAAGGGTAGCTGATCGGGTGGCTGGGCGTGGGTTGGCGGGACCGTTGGGCTGCGATCCATACTGTTGTTATGAGAATCTTGCAAAGAACTGAGGGCCCAGGGCTCAGGGCTCAGGGTCCGGTCCGGAGCCAAGATGAGGCGAGTA
>DAIMJK010000153.1:0-8456 GCA_036722245.1 Lysobacterales bacterium | reverse complement strand
GCGAGGCCGGCTACGACGGCGTCGAGGTGATGGGCTCGGAGGGCTATCTGATCAATCAGTTCCTGGTCGAGCGGACCAACCGGCGCACTGACCGATGGGGCGGCAGCGTCGAGAACCGGCAGCGCTTCCCGCTCGAGATCGTGCGCCGGATGCGGGCCAGGCTGGGGCCGGATTTCATCATCATCTACCGGCTTTCGATGCTCGATCTGGTCGAGGGGGGGCAGAGCTGGGAGGAGATAGAACAACTCGCCAAGGGCATCGAAGCAGCCGGGGCCACTCTGATCAACACCGGTATCGGCTGGCACGAAGCGCGTATCCCGACCATTGTCACCTCGGTCCCGCGCGGCGCCTTCACCTTCGTCACCGCCAAGCTCAAGCAGACGGTGCAGATCCCGCTGGTCACGACCAACCGGATCAACATGCCGGCTGTGGCCGAGCAGATCCTGGCCAGCGGTCAGGCCGACATGGTGTCGATGGCGCGGCCGCTGCTGGCCGATGCGGACTGGGTCAACAAGGCCGCGCAGGGCAGGGCGGATGAAATCAACACCTGCATCGCCTGCAACCAGGCCTGTCTGGACCATGTGTTCGAGAACCGCCGTGCTTCTTGCCTGGTCAATCCGCGCGCCTGTCACGAAACCGAGTTGCTGATCACGCCGACGACGGCGCCGAAGCGCTTTGCCGTGATCGGTGCCGGTCCGGCCGGGCTGGCGGCGGCAACTACGCTGGCCGAGCGCGGCCACAAGGTCAGTCTTTTCGACAGCGCCGACCAGATCGGTGGTCAGTTCAACCTGGCCAAACGGATTCCTGGCAAGGAGGAGTTCGTCGAGACGCTGCGTTATTTCCGGGTGAGGCTGGACAAGCTGCGCGTGGACGTGCAACTCGGCCGGCGGCTGGAAGTGGCCGATCTGGCACCAGGCGACTATGACGCGGTGCTGCTCGCCACCGGCGTCAAGCCGCGCAAGCCGGCGATCGAGGGTATCGAGCATCGGAAAGTGCTGAGCTATGTCGAGGTGCTTGAAGGCAAGCACGCGGTCGGTCAACGGGTCGCGCTGATCGGCGCTGGTGGGATCGGCTTTGACGTTGCCGAGTATCTGGTGCAGGCGCATCCCTCACCGACGGTGGAGCCGGCCGTCTGGCTGGCCGAGTGGGGCATCGATCCGAAGCTCGACGCGCGTGCCGGCATCGAAGGTGTGCAGCCGCATCGCACCGCGCCGGAACGGCAGGTCTGGTTGCTCCAGCGCACTCCCGGCAAGCCGGGCAAGCGGCTGAACAAGACCAGTGGCTGGGTTCACCGCGCGACGCTGGCGATGAAGCAGGTACAGATGCTGGGCGGGGTCGAGTACCAGCGCATCGACGACGAAGGCCTGCATGTGCTGCGTGACGGCAAAGCGGAGTCCCTTGCCGTCGATCATATCGTCATCTGCGCCGGCCAGGAACCCAATCGTGATCTGGAACACGGTCTGCGCGAGGCCGGCCACACGGTCCATCGCCTCGGCGGCGCCGACGTGGCGAGCGAACTGGACGCCAAGCGCGCGATCGACCAGGGGACGCGGCTGGCGGCGGGGCTGTAGCGACCAGGTGAGATCAAGCCAGCCATTGGGCACCCGAAGTCTCCACTGCCACCGCCGCCACCAGACCCAATTGAATCTGGGTCGTCGACATCTCTGCTCTCCTGGCAGGTTGGGAAGAAGAGCGCATGTCGGCGGCCGTCCCTGTCACAGGATCTACCAAGAGCGCGCTGAGCAAGTTCCACAGGTCACGCCCTCGGACACTCCGCCCGGCCACGTTCAGCTGCCTCGTGGCAGCATCGGACAACCGTAGCTCAACGGCAGTCCGTAAATGAGTCAACCCAATCGCGCCCTGGTCTGGATGCTGGGCTTTCTGGCCATCATCCTGGCCGGCTGTGCTCTGCTCGCCGGTCCGCTGATCGAGGCCTTCGGTGCCACGCCGGGATTCAACGCCGTGATCCTGGCTGCCTTCATGGTCGGCGTGGTGGTCAACCTGCGCCAGGTCTTGCGACTGCAGCACGAGGTCAACTGGGTCGATGCCTACCGGCGCTCCAGTCCGGATCGCAAGATCGCCGCACCGCATCTGCTCGCACCGATGGCGCAGATGCTGCAGCGCAGCGAGCGTCGGCCGCTGTCGCTGTCGACCGCATCGATGCGCTCGATCCTCGACAGCATCCATCTGCGGCTGGAGGAGCAGCGCGATCTGTCGCGTTATCTGGTCGGGCTGCTGATCTTTCTGGGCTTGCTGGGCACCTTCTGGGGCTTGCTGCGAACCATCGCCTCGGTCAGCGAGATCATCGGCGGATTGACTGCCGGCAGCGACGCTGCAGCGATGTTCGAGATCCTCAAGGACCGTCTGCAGCAGCCCTTGTCAGGCATGGCAACGAGCTTTTCGACTTCCCTGTTCGGTCTGGCCGGCTCGCTGGTGTTGGGATTTCTTGATCTGCAGTCGGCACGCACGGCCAATCGCTTCTACACCGAGGTGGAAAACTGGCTTTCCGGCATGACCCACCTGAGCTCCGGCGGCGGTATGGCGGTCGACAGCGAGGCCAGCGTGCCAGCCTATGTGCAGGCGCTGCTGGAGCAGACCGCCGACGGCCTGGAACGAATGCAGCGGGCTATCGTCGACAGCGATCGCGAGCGTCGCGCCAGCGCCGAGCAACTGGCCGAACTGAACCAGCAGTTGGCTCGGTTGAGCGAATTGCTGATGCGTGAATCGCGCGATGTCAGCGAACTGGCGCAGGCACAGGTGGAGTTGCGCGGCGTGCTCAAGACGATTGCCCAGAATCAGCAGGGTGGTCCGGTCCAGATAGGCGACGAGTTGCGCGCCGAGTTTCGCCTGTTGACGCGGACCATTGCTGCGGCGATGGATGCAAAGCGCGGTGAGGCCGGGCGTAGTTAGGCGGGACATGCATACACAGGCAGCCCCCGCTCGATGAGCTCGCTCGTTTCCAGGCGCCGCCGCACGCTCGACTACTGGCCAGGATTCGTCGATGCGCTCAGTGCCCTGCTGATGGTGCTGGTGTTTCTGCTGCTGATCTTCAGCATCGGCCAGTTTGCGCTGTCCGATGCGCTGACCGGCCGCGACAAGGCCCTCGCCCAGCTCAATGCCGAGCTGGCCGAACTGGCCAGGACGCTGTCGATGGAGCGCAGCGCGCGCCTGCAGACGGTGGCACAGAACGAGGAGCTGTCGGCATCTCTTGCACGCACCCAGGCCGAACGCGACGGTCTGGGGCTGGCGCTGGCCGCGAGCCGCGATGCGCTCGGCGAAACCACGACCGAACTGGACGCCGCCGAGCTGGAGCTGGCCCGACTCAGTGCAGACCTGAAAGCGCTGACCGAGCTGAAACAACAGCTCGAGCGCGAGATCGCCGAGCGCATGGCGCAGCTGGAAGAAAGCCAGACGGCGCTGAGCACTCAGACGGAGCTCTCAGACCGGGCGATTGCCCAGGTCGAGTTGCTCAACCGGCAACTGCTGGCGTTGCGTGAGCAACTCGCCGAGTTGGACTCGGCACTCGATCTGGCGCGCGCCCAGAGCGCCGCCAAGGACCTGCGCATCGAGGAACTGGGTCGGGAGCTGAACCGGGCACTGGCCGAGAAGGTCAATGAACTGCAGCGCTATCGCTCCGACTTCTTCGGCAAGCTGCGGGAGGCGCTCGGCGACCGGGACGATATCCAGATCGTTGGCGACCGTTTCATCGTACCCTCCGAGCTGCTGTTCGCTTCGGCCACCGACGAGCTCAGTGCCGCAGCCAGACCCGAGCTGAACAAGCTGGCGCAAAGCCTGCGCGATCTGACCGGCCAGATTCCGGCCGAGATCGACTGGGTGCTGCGGATCGACGGCCACACCGACAAACGACCGATCAGCACCGCACGCTTTCCATCCAACTGGGAGCTGTCCACGTCCCGCGCGATCGCCATCGTCAAGTACCTGATCGACGCCGGTATCCCACCGGAGCGACTGGCCGCCAACGGCTTCGGCGAGTTTCGCCCGCTCGATCCCGCTGATAGTGACGCCGCCTACCGGATCAATCGACGGATCGAGATCCAGCTGACCAATCGCTGAGGAGGGCTGTGGGCGCTGTTCGCAGGCCGTTGTGGCCGATCGGCGATTGACCTCGATCGGCAAGCACAAGGACCCACCCGATCGGGCTCAGCGGTGCTCTTGCTTCCGGCGGAGCGCGGTGATCATGCGCAGCCGCTGCGACCCGCTTCAAGGTGCATGGCAAGGACGGAGCGTACGGAGCGGGTCACAACGGCCTGCTTCCTTCGATGGACCGACGCGCCTATTCCACGTCGCCCAACGCGCGCACGATCAACTTCGGTCGGAACAGGCCCTGGTAGTCGTCGATTTCCAGCTGGTAGGCGAGTCGGCAGCGGCGGTCGGGCAGGGGCTCGCTGCGCTTGAACCACCAACCCTGGATCGGCGGGCCGCCGTCGCTGTGGCGCAGGCGCAGGCGCAGATGGCGCTGCTTGATCAGCTTTTGTTCCAGCACCTCGAATTCGTCATCGAACAGCGGTTCCGGGAAACCCTGGCCGAAGGGTCCGGCAGCGCTCAGGGCCTGGGCCAGCTGCAGGCTGATCTCGCCCGGCGCGAGCGAGCCGTCGGTCTCCAGTTCGGGCTGGGCCGGTACCTCGCCCAGCTGTTCGGCGCAGACCTGGGCGAACACTACCGCCAGCTGCGCGCTGTGATCGCTCAAGGTCGTGAATCCGGCCGCCATCGCGTGGCCACCGAAGCGGGCCATCAGGCCGGGCGCGCGACGGTCCAGCTCGACCAGCGCGTCGCGTAGATGGAAGCCGGCGACCGAGCGGCCCGAGCCGCGCCATTGCTCGTCGACCGGCGCCAGCGCCAGTACCGGTCGGCCGAAACGCTCGACCAGCCGCGAGGCAACCAGTCCGACCACGCCGGCATGCCAGTCCGGGTCGGCCACGACCAGTCCGGCCGGCAACTGACCGCCCAGGCGCGCCAGGGTGGCGTTGACGGCCAGTTCGGCGGCCTCTTCCATGTCCGATTGCAGCGCGCGCCGCTCGGCATTGAGTGCGTCGAGCTGACCGGCCAGCATTCGGGCAGTGTCCAGATCCTCGGCCAGCAGGCAGCGGATTCCGACGGTCATGTCTTCCAGCCGACCGGCGGCGTTCAGGCGCGGCCCCACCGCGAAGCCCATGTCGGCCGCCACCAGCCTGCGGTGATCGCGGCCGGCCACTTCCAGCAGAGCGCGCAGGCCCGGCCTGGCCAGTCCACGCCGCATCCGCTCCAGCCCGGCCTGGACCAGGATCCGGTTGTTGCGGTCCAGCGGTACCAGGTCGGCAACGGTGCCGAGCGCGACCAGATCGAGGCCCTCGGCCAGATTCGGTTTGGCGCGGTTGGCGAAATGGCCGATCGCATCGAGCCGGGTCCGGACCGCTGCGAGCAGGTAGAAGATCACCCCGACCCCGGCCAGTGCCTTGGAAGGAAAATCGTCGCCGTGCAGATTCGGATTGACGATCGCGAGCGCCAGCGGCAATTGCTCGCCCGGCAGGTGGTGGTCGGTGACGATGACCTGCATCCCGTTCTGGACCGCCGCACTGACCCCGTTCAGGCAGGCCACGCCGTGATCGACCGTGACCAGCAGACCGGCCCCCTCGGCGGCGATTCGCTCGGCCAGCCCAACCGACAGGCCATAGCCGTCGGTGAAACGATGCGGTACCCGGAAGTCGACCCGGCCGGCGCCAAACTGGCGCAGTGCCCAGACCGCCAGCGCCGTGCCGGTGGCACCGTCGGCGTCGAAATCGCCCACGATCACGATGCGCTCGTTGTCCATCACCGCCCGCGCCAGCCGCTCAGCCGCCACCGCGATGCCACCAAGCGCATCGGGCTGCAGCAGACCGGCCAGGCGCAGTTCGACATCGCTCAGACAGCGCAGGCCCCGACCGCGATAGATCCGGCGCAACACCGGCGCCAGATCGCCGAAGCCCTGGTCTTCGGCGAGGACGCGGCGACGCAGGCGGACCGCGCTCATGAGGTGGCCTCGGTCCAGGGTGCGCGCCAGAAGCGCCAGCGGTCGCGCGGGCGCAGGACGAAGCGCTCGCCGCTGGCGCAGCACAACAAGAGTGGGCCGTTGCCCAGCGCGCTCGCGATGGCATCGGGGCGCGCGGTAGGCCCTTCGCGCAACCCTACCAGCCCACCTTCGGCCTTGGCGCCCCAACCCAGCAGATCGAGCAGCAGCGCGATCTCGTCGTCCTCGACCGCGCTCCAGCCGGGCTCCGGCAGTTGTGCGATCTCCGCTCGCGCGTCTCCCCAGAACCATAATCCGTCGGCCTGCACGATGGATCGACCAGCTTGACCGGGATCGGTCTGGTTGAGGCAGATCTGCAGCTCGTTGAGCAGCCGGCGCCAGCGCAGGGTCGGCGGCATCGCATCGGCGAGATTGGTGCCGAACAAGGCGTCTGGCGGTGCCACATCGGGACCCTCGAGCTCGCCGACGAGGCTGCCGCACAGATACTGCCGTCCCTCCGCGCCCGCCTGCAGGCGCAGCCCTGAATCACCAAACAATTCAGCCACGATCTCGCCGACCTGCCGCTGCAGATCGACAGCAAGCGGTGCATCATTCAGACCGATCAGCCGCAGCGCGAAGCCATCGACGCGAGTCCGGATCCGGTCGGCTCGGAAAACGGCGGTGTCGGCCAGCGCGGCCGGCAGGTCAGCACGAGCCTGTGAACGAACCCAGGGCAGTTCAAGCAGCGGCTGTCCCAGCGCCTCGGCCAGCGCGTGGCGCGGACCAAAGCCACCGTCCGCCAATCGCGTCGCCCGACCCAACCAGCGCCGCCAGTCCGCGCCGTCAGCACCGCGCAGGAGGCTGGGCAGGGTAGGCAAGAGCCACCGCTCGCAAGCCTGCGCCGCAGTAGCGGCAGTGGTCACAGGAGCGCTGGCAGGGCGGTCTTCAGCCATGGATGTCGAGGGAGGCCGAGCGCCAGTTCACGATCCGGGCCAGCCCATCGGCCTGCACAGCACCGTTGTGCGACTTGTCCGCGCTTCTGGGTCCTGCGCTCTTTGCCCTGGGCCCTGAGCAGTCCATTCGCGAGCCCATATCAGAATCCGCGCCAGAAACAGTTCGGGCACGTCCTCACGCCTCGTACTCCACCCCCATGATCTCGTAGCTCTTGATCCCGCTGGGGGTCTGTATGTCGACCGTGTCGCCCTCATGCTTGCCGATCAGCGCACGTCCGACCGGCGAGCTGACCGAGATCCTGCTCTGCTTGATGTCGGCCTCCAGATCGCCCACGATCTGGTAGCGCACAGTCTGCTCGGAGTGCAGCTCCATCAGCTCGACCAGCGCGCCGAAAACGATCCGGCTGCCCGGATTGAGCTTGCTGACATCGATGACCTCGGCCGAGGCGAGGGTGTTCTCGAGTTCGTTGATGCGGCCCTCACTGAAGCTCTGCTGCTCGCGCGCCGCGTGATACTCGGCATTTTCCTTCAGGTCGCCATGCGCGCGCGCCTCTGCGATGGCGGCGATGATGCGCGGCCGGACCACGCTTTTCAGGTGCTCCAGTTCGCTACGCAGCGCCTGGGCGCCTTTTACAGTCAGCGGTGATCGCCTCATGACTCGTTTGTCTCCATAGGCAAGGGAGGGCGAAATGATTCGCTCCTCCCGGCAGATAGTGTGTTTGCTTGCCGGTGGCTTGCCGGCTTTCGTTCCGTCGGTGGTCGCGGAGTAACTAGCCCGGTAACGCTCGCCTGGCATCCTGTCCGGCGATCTCTCCGTGCAACTCTTCCAGCGAATACACCGGCTGCTCCTGCTGGTGGTCAAGCGTGCCGAGTATCGCTCGTGCACCGGTCAGCGTGGTCGAGTAGACCACCCGGTGCTGCAGGGCCTCGCGCCGGATCGAGAAGGAGTCGGCGATGGCCTGCCGCCCTTCGGTGGTGTTGATGATGAACGTGATCTCGTCGCTCTTGATCAGATCCACCACGTGCGGTCGCCCTTCGGCCACCTTGTTGACTCGCTGGCATTCCACGCCGGCCGCATTCAAGGCCGCCGCGGTACCACTGGTCGCAACCAGCTTATATCCGCGTTCGATCAGTTGTCGACCCAGTGGCAGCAAACGGGCCTTGTCGGCATCGCGCACCGACAGGAAGGCGCGACCGATCGGCGGCGTCTTGTTGCCGGCGGCCAGTTGGGCCTTGGCGAAGGCCGCGCCGAAGGAGCGACCGACCCCCATCACCTCGCCGGTCGAACGCATCTCCGGTCCGAGTTGCGGGTCGACTCCCTGGAACTTGACGAAGGGGAAGATCGGCTCCTTGACCGAGTAGTAATCCGGGATCACCTCGGCCGTCATGCCCAATTCGGCCAGGGTCTTGCCGAGCATGCAGCGCGCGGCGATCTTTGCCAGCGCAACGCCTGTGGCCTTGGCGACGAAGGGCACCGTGCGCGAGGCGCGCGGGTTGACCTCGAGGATGTAGATGTCCTC
>DAIMJK010000152.1:0-8472 GCA_036722245.1 Lysobacterales bacterium | reverse complement strand
CGGCACAGCAGCGCGCCGTCGGCACAAGGCACCAGATCGGGCTCGATCACGTCGGCGCCCTGGGCCAGGCCCAGGACATAGGCGTCCAGGCTGTGCTCTGGGCGCAGGCCGCTGGCGCCGCGGTGTGCGATCACTTCGGGCGCACGCCCGCTCAAGGTGTTCCAGCCCCCTACTCTGCCCGCCATCGCCTTCTCCCCGACCGGCGTGGCCGCCGTCTGCACATCCGGCACTTACAATACGCGGTCGCCCTTGGCCTGGCCGAGAGCATGTGAGGACCCACCGCCTGATGCGGCCGCCGCCATTTGCCTCGCGGCGGCGCCCGGGTTTCTCACACGCCCTGAGCTGGTGCCGGCCTCCCACCCAGGACCCCCATGGACACCATCCGCATCCGCGGCGCGCGCACCCACAACCTGAAGAACCTCAGCCTGGAGCTGCCGCGCGACAAGTTGATCGTGATTACCGGCCTGTCCGGTTCGGGCAAGAGCTCACTGGCCTTTGACACCATCTACGCCGAGGGCCAGCGCCGCTACGTCGAGTCGCTGTCCAGCTACGCGCGGCAGTTCCTGTCGATGATGGAGAAGCCCGACATCGACCACATCGAGGGCCTGTCGCCGGCGATCTCGATCGAGCAGAAGTCGACCTCGCACAATCCGCGCTCCACTGTCGGCACTATCACTGAAATCCATGACTACCTGCGTCTGCTGTACGCCCGCACCGGCGCGCCGCGCTGTCCGGAGCATGGGCAGGAACTGGCCGCACAGACGGTCAGCCAGATGGTCGATGCAGTGCTGGCGCTGGATGAGGACGAGCGTTTCATGCTGCTGGCGCCGGTCGTTCGTGAGCGCAAGGGTGAGCACCAGCAGATCTTCGACCAGCTCAAGGCGCAGGGCTTCCTGCGCGTGCGGGTCAACGGCACGGTGTACGAACTGGAAGCCACGCCCACCCTGGCCCTGCGCAGCAAGCACACGATCGAAGTCGTCGTTGACCGCTTCCGACCGCGCGCCGATCTGAAGCAGCGGCTGGCGGAATCCTTCGAGACCGCGCTGAAGCTGGCCGACGGCCTGGCCACCATCGCCAGTCTGGACCAGCCGGACAAGGCCGAGCTGCTGTTCTCGGCCAAGTTCTCCTGTCCGGTCTGCGACTACAGCCTGACCGAGCTGGAGCCGCGGCTGTTCTCCTTCAACTCGCCGGTCGGCGCCTGTCCGCGTTGCGACGGTCTCGGCGTGATCGAGTTCTTCGACCCCGAGCGGCTGGTCGCGCAGCCCGAATCGGGCCTGGCCAGCGGTGCGCTGCGCGGCTGGGACCGACGTAATCCCTATTACTTCCAGATGATCGCCTCGCTTGCACGGCATTACGACTTCGCCCTCGACACGCCGTGGCGCGAACTGGCGGTCGAGCACCAGGAGGCGGTGCTGTACGGCTCAGGCAAGACGCCGATCGAATTCCGCTATGGCACCGGCAGCAGCCGGCCGATGGTCCGCAGTCATCCCTTCGAGGGCGTGCTGAAGATCCTGGAGCGGCGCTACCGCGAGGCCGAGAGCCCGGCCGTGCGCGAGGAACTGGCGCGCTACATCAGCGAAAAGCCCTGCCCAAGTTGCGACGGCGCGCGGCTGAATCTGGCCGCACGCAACGTGCTGGTCGATGGCCGGCCGCTGCACGAGGTTTGCAACTGGCCGGTCGCGCGCACACTGGACTTCTTTCGCCAGCTTGAACTGCCCGGCTGGCGCGGCGAGATCGCGCGCAAGATCGTCAAGGAACTGACCGACCGGCTCGGCTTTCTGGTCGACGTGGGTCTGGATTACCTCACCCTCAACCGCACCGCGCAGACGCTGTCCGGTGGCGAGGCGCAGCGCATCCGCCTCGCCAGCCAGATCGGCGCCGGTCTGGTCGGCGTGATGTACGTGCTCGACGAGCCCTCGATCGGCCTGCACCAGCGCGACAACGAACGCCTCCTCGGCACCCTGATCCGGCTGCGCGATCTGGGCAACACGGTGATCGTGGTCGAGCACGACGAGGACGCGATCCGCTGCGCCGATCACATCGTCGACATTGGACCTGCCGCCGGCGTGCACGGCGGACGGGTCGTCGCCGAAGGGAATCTGGCCGCGATCATGGCCGCGCCCGAGTCGCTCACCGGCAAGTATCTCTCCGGCGAGTTGCGGATCGAGATCCCGAAACGCCACCGGCCCGATCCGAAAGGCATGCTGCGGCTCCTGGGTTGCAGCGGCAACAATCTGCAGGATGTCGATCTGGAGATTCCGGCCGGCCTGTTCGTCTGCATCACCGGCGTCTCCGGCTCGGGCAAGTCGACCCTGATCAATGACACGCTTTACCGACTCGCCGCGCGTGAGCTCAATCGCGCCAGCGCCCGCCCGGCAGCCTTTGCCCGCGTCGAAGGGCTGGAGTTGTTCGACAAGGTGGTGGACATCGACCAGAGTCCGATCGGCCGCACCCCACGCTCCAATCCGGCCACCTACACCGGCTTGTTCACGCCGATCCGCGATCTGTTCTCGCAGGTGCCGGAATCACGCACGCGCGGCTACAAACCCGGCCGCTTCAGCTTCAATGTCCGCGGCGGCCGCTGCGAGGCCTGCCAGGGCGATGGTCTGATCAAGGTCGAGATGCACTTCCTGCCGGACGTCTACGTCCCCTGCGACGTCTGCCAGGGCAAGCGCTACAACCGCGAAACCCTGGAGATCCAGTACAAAGGCTGCAATATCGCCGAAGTTCTGGCCAAGACCGTTGAAGATGCGCTGACCGTGTTTGAAGCGGTACCGTCGATTGCGCGCAAACTGGAGACATTGCGGGATGTGGGCCTCGGCTACATCACCCTGGGCCAGGCTGCCACCACCTTGTCCGGCGGCGAGGCACAGCGGGTCAAGCTCGCCACCGAACTGGCCAAACGCGATACCGGCCGCACGCTCTACATCCTCGACGAGCCGACCACGGGGCTCCATTTCAACGACATCCAGCAACTGCTCGGCGTGCTCCACGCGCTGCGCGACCGCGGCAACACGGTGGTCGTGATCGAGCACAACCTGGACGTGATCAAGACCGCCGACTGGATCGTCGACCTGGGCCCGGAAGGCGGCGACGGCGGCGGCCGCATCATCGCCAGCGGCACCCCGGAAGCGATCGCCGCGAATCCGGCGTCGCATACCGGACATTTTCTGAAGCGGGTGTTGGGGGCCGAGCGGCGCGCGGCGGCTTAGGGGGGCTATAAGCCGCGTCGGCTGGTACCCCATGGCAAAAGGCCGCGATTACAAGCCAAGCTGCGCCTTCGCTAGTTGTTTCAACAACTCATCTTCGCAACGTCAGATCCGGCGTCTTGGCGCTGTTGCGCGCCCTCTCGGCGGCCGAGGCTCTCGGCCAGGAACGAGGAAACAAGTGCATTCATGCTGACTCCTTCCTGCCTGGCTCTCGCCGTCAATCGTGCATGAAGGCTACGAGGAACTCGTGCAATGAATTTGCCACTCGGCAAGTCACCGGGCCGTGGCACATCTCTGCCTATTTCTGCCGCGGCCTTGAGCCAGGCTTCAAGAGCATCCTTGCCGTTGACCATGGCTTCTTCCGGAGTCTCGCCGTCGGACATGCAACCGGGAAGATCCGGATATGCGACCAACCACCCGCCACCCTCCTCGTCAGAGAGGGGTCGCAACTCGAAGGGATACTCATGTCGCTTCGCCATCATTCAACTCCGATCTATCACTGAGCAACTTGAATCCGTGGATCCTACTGCGGTTACTCGCGTTGCTTGATGGGAAAGAACTGGGCCGGAGAAGCGGTCAGACAGGAAGTCTGCGGGAAAGGCTTTCTGACTTGCGTAGAACGGCCCCAGCCAATCATCCAAGGTTTCCACACATCATCTTCGACCTTCTGCACATTGACCTCCCAGCCCTCGAAGCGGAACTCTGCCGGCGAGCGCACGGCCCGACTTCATTTGAGCGCCCACAGCTGGCACAATATATCGCTCAATCAAGATATAGGGATGAAGTCATCGACCTGGCCCGTTGTTCGTCGCTGCTGCGGCTGCTCGCCGATCCAACCCGGCTGCGCTTGCTTGCCCTGCTCGTGGGTGAGGAGTTGACCGTGGCCGAGTTGGCGGCGGCAACGCGGCTGGCACAGCCGCGGGTATCAACGCACCTGGCCAAGCTGAAGGAAGCCGGGCTGGTGGTCGATCGGCGCGCCGGGGTCTCGGCCTACTACCGCTTCCCGCTGGAAGAGCTGGACGAGGCCGTGCGCAGCACCTGGGAACACCTGGGCCAGGTTGCCGATGATGGCCTGTTGACCGAGGACGGCGAGCGGCTCAAGCAAGTGCTGGCATCGCGGGCACGCAACGAAAACTGGGTCGACCAGGTTGCCGGCGACATGGAGCGGCACTATTCCCCCGGCCGCACCTGGGATGCCTTCGCCCGCGCGCTGACCTGCATGATCGATGCCGGTGACGTGCTCGATATCGGCTCAGGCGATGGTCTGATGGCCGAATTGCTGGCACCGCAGGTGCGCAGCCTGACCTGCGTTGACGTCAATCCGCGGGTCGTCGAGGCCGCCCGGCTGCGTCTGGCCGGTCATGTTCATGTGGAGGTCCGGGAAGGCGACATGCACCGTCTGCCGCTGGCCAATGGCTGCAAGGACTGGGTGCTCTGCCTGCAGGTGCTGCCGTACAGCGATCGGCCCGAATCGGCGCTGGTCGAAGCGGCCCGCGTGCTCCGCCGCGGTGGCCGGCTGCTGCTGACCGCACTGGCCGCGCATCGCCACCATGGCGCGATTACCCCGTTCGGGCATCGCAATCTGGGCCAGACCGTCGACGAGTTGCAGCGCTGGAGCGAGTTGGCCGGATTGAGCGTACGCCAATGCGGCATCTCCAGTCAGGAACGCCGCCCACCGCATTTCGAGATCCTGACCCTGCTGGCGGAGAAGCGCTGATGCGCACGCCTGCCCGCCGCGCCCGCTCTACTGGGCCCTGGGCGCTGTGCCCTGGGCCCTCCGTCCTGATCCCGGCCGCAGGTTCTCGGCCTGACCGCTCACTTCGGAACGCCGCCCATGTTGTTGCCCTTTAGCCATCCTCAACGCGCCACCGCCCTGCTCCGCGCCCTGCGCGAGCGGATCCTGATCATCGACGGCGCGATGGGCACGATGTTGCAGCGGCACCGACTGCAGGAGGCCGACTTCCGTGGTCGTCAGTTCGCTACGCATGACTTTGACCTGCAGGGCAACAATGACCTGTTGTCGATCACCCAGCCGCGCATTGTCAGCGACATCCACCGCGCCTATCTGGCCGCCGGCGCAGACCTGATCGAGACCAACAGCTTCAATTCGACCACGATCGCCCAGGCCGACTATGGCCTGGAGGGCCTGTGCTCAGACCTGAACTTCGAAAGCGCACGGCTGGCCCGGGCGGCGGCCGATGAGTACTCGGACCGCACGCCGGACCGACCGCGCTTTGTCATCGGCGTGCTCGGGCCGACCAATCGCACCGCTTCGATCTCACCGGACGTCAACAACCCGGGCTTTCGCAACGTCAGCTTCGACCAACTCGCCGACGCCTATACACAAGCCGCCACCGCCCTGATCGAAGGCGGCGCCGACGCGCTGATGATCGAAACCGTGTTCGATACGCTCAACGCCAAGGCCGCCTTGTTCGCGCTCGACCGCCTGTTCGAGCAGCGCGGCAGCCGCATGCCGCTGATGATCTCCGGCACGATCACCGATCGCTCCGGGCGCACCCTGTCCGGCCAGACCGCCGAGGCCTTCACCTACTCGGTCGCGCATGCTCAGGCGATCACGATCGGTCTGAACTGCGCCCTCGGCGCCAGTGACCTCAAGCCCTATCTGGAAGACATCGCTAGCCACAGCAACGCATTGATCAGCACCCACCCGAACGCCGGTCTGCCCAATGCCTTTGGCGAGTACGACGAATCGCCCGAGGCGATGGCCGCGGTGCTGCGTGAGTTTGCCGCCGATGGCCTGCTCAATCTGGTCGGCGGCTGCTGCGGCACCACGCCCGAGCACATCGCCGCGATCGCCGCCGCCGTCGCCGAGTTTCCGCCGCGGCAGCCACCAACCCTGCCGGCACAGACGCGACTGGCCGGGCTGGAGCCGCTGACCCTGACCCCCGAGCTGAACTTCGTCAACGTCGGCGAGCGCTGCAACGTCACCGGCTCGGCCCGCTTCCGCAAGCTGATCGAGGCCGATCGCTACGACCAGGCGATCGAGGTTGCTCGTGACCAGGTCAACAACGGCGCGCAGATCCTCGACATCAACATGGACGAGGGTCTGCTCGACTCGGAAGCAGCGATGCAGCGCTTCCTGCAGTTGCTGGCGGCCGAGCCGGATGTCGCGCGATTGCCGCTGATGATCGACTCGTCCAAATGGAGCGTGATCGAGGCCGGCCTGAAGTGCGTCCAGGGCAAGGCCATCGTCAACTCGATCAGCCTCAAGGAAGGCGAGCAGCCGTTCCTGCAGCAGGCCCGATTGCTGCATCGCTACGGCGCGGCAGTGGTGGTGATGGCCTTCGACGAGCAGGGCCAGGCCGACACCCTGGAGCGCAAGGTCGAGATCAGCACGCGCGCCTTCAAGCTGCTCACCGAGCAGGCCCATTTCGCGCCGGAAGACATCATCTTCGACCCCAACATCTTCGCCATCGCCACCGGCATCGAGGAACACGACGGCTACGCGGTCGGCTTCATCGATGCCACCGCCGAGCTGAAGCGACGCTTCCCGACCAGCCACGTCTCCGGCGGCGTCTCCAACGTTTCGTTTGCATTCCGCGGCAATGACGCAGTGCGCGAGGCGATCCATTCGGTGTTCCTCTACCACGCCATCCGCGCCGGGCTGGACATGGGCATCGTCAATGCGGGGCAGCTGGCGCTGTACGACGACCTGCCGGCCGAGTTGCGCGAGCGGGTCGAGGACGTCGTGCTCAATCGCCGCAAGGACGCCACCGAACGCCTGCTGGAAGTCGCCGATCGCTACCGCGGCGATGGCAAGAGCAACGACAGCAAGGTCGATCTGAGCTGGCGCGAAAAGCCGGTGGAGCAGCGCATCGAGTACGCGCTGGTGCATGGCATCGACCAGTTTGTCGAGCTCGACACCGAGGAAGCGCGGCAATCGGTGGTACGTCCGCTGCACGTGATCGAAGGCCCGTTGATGGCCGGCATGAACACGGTCGGCGACCTGTTTGGCGCCGGCAAGATGTTCCTGCCGCAGGTGGTCAAGAGCGCCCGCGTGATGAAGAAGGCGGTCGCCCATCTGATCCCCTACATCGAGGCGGAGAAGGCCGCCGGTGGCGAGGAAAACAAGCCGCAGGGCACGATCGTGATGGCCACGGTCAAGGGCGATGTGCACGACATCGGCAAGAACATCGTCGGCGTGGTGCTGGCCTGCAACAACTTCCGCGTCGTCGATCTGGGCGTGATGGTGCCGGTGCAGAAGATCCTGCAGGCGGTGCGCGACGAGAAGGCCGACATCCTCGGCCTGTCCGGCCTGATCACCCCGAGTCTGGAGGAAATGACCCATGTCGCGCGTGAGCTGCAGAAGCAAGGCTTCACGCTGCCGCTGCTGATCGGCGGGGCGACCACCTCACGCGCCCACACCGCGCTGAAGATCGAACCGCACTATCAAGCGCCAACGGTGTGGGTGAAGGACGCCTCGCGCGCGGTCGGTGTCGCACAGAAGCTGCTCGGCGATGGCTGCGGCGAGTTCGTCCGTGAACTGCGCGCTGACTACGCCGAAGTGCGCGAACGCCACGCCGATCGCGGCCCGGCCAGGGCGCTGCTGCCATTGGCCATCGCCCGCGAGCGCGCACTGAAGATCGATTTCGCGGCTGCGCCCACACCCGCCCCGCGCCAGCCCGGTGTGCACGTGATCGATCCCTGGCCGCTGGCCGATCTGGTCGAGCTGATCGACTGGACACCGTTCTTCCAGACCTGGGAGCTGTCGGGGCGCTACCCGCAGATCCTCGACGACGCGATCGTCGGTGAGCAGGCACGGCAGCTGTTTGTCGATGCGCAAGCGATGCTGACCCAGATCGTCGCCGAGAACTGGGTCCAGGCGCGCGCGGTATTCGGCCTGTGGCCTGCCGCTGCGAAGGGTGACGACATCCAGCTGTATGCCGATGCCGAGCGCAGCCGACCGCAGGCCACCCTGCACTGCCTGCGCCAACAGTCCGACAAGGGTCCAGACCGCCCCAACCTGTGTCTGGCGGACTTCGTCGCACCGGCCGACCGCGGCGTGCGGGACTGGATCGGCGCCTTCGCGGTGACTGCCGGCATCGGCATCGAAGCCAAGGTGGCCGCGTTCGAGGCCGCCCATGACGACTACAACGCAATCCTGCTCAAGGCACTCGCTGATCGGCTCGCCGAGGCGCTGGCCGAACGCCTGCACCAGCGCATCCGGATCGAATACTGGGGCTATGCCGCCGACGAAAAGCTCGACAACGAGGCATTGATCGCCGAGCGCTACCAGGGCATC
>DAIMJK010000151.1:6288-8616 GCA_036722245.1 Lysobacterales bacterium | reverse complement strand
CAGTCCTTGTTCGATCTGGATCTGCGCGGCCCCTTTGCCTTCGTCCTCGGTGCCGAAGGCGAGGGCATGCGCAAGCTCACCCGCGAACGCTGCGACTACCTGCTGCGCATCCCGATGGCCAGCGGCGTGGAAAGCCTGAACGTCTCGGTGGCGGCGGGGGTGTGTTTGTTTGAGGCGGTGAGGCAGAGAGCATAGGGCCCGGTAGAGCGAGGGCCCAGGGCCCAGGGCACAGGGCCCAGAAAAGCGGGGCTCAGGGCTGCAGCCGCGCGGCTCTTGACCTTGACCTTGACCTTACTGGGCCCTGGGCCCTGAGCCCTGGGCCCTGTACGCACTGGTCCATACTCCCCCTCATGCCACCAGATTGACTCGCAGCCAAACCGGGAGCCTCCCATGCACCTCCTCATCTGCTACGCCAGCCTCGAAGGCCAGACCGCCAGAATCGCCCAGACCATCGCCGCCCAGGTGCGCGAGCGGCCGGAATGGGACGTCAACTTGAGTAGCGTGGACGAGGCAAAGGAACTTGCCGTGTCGGACTTCGACGCCGTCCTGCTCGCCGCGCCGATCCATATCGGCCGCTATCCCGGACCCTTCGTCGATTTTGTTCATCGACAGGTCGATGGCCTGAACAGCCGGCCCTCAGCGATGATCTCGGTGAGCCTGGCGATCGCCAGCGAACATGCCGACGAGCGCAGCGAGGCGGAAGGATTCGTCACCCAGCTGAGCACGCTCACCGGCTGGCAGCCAACCGCAGTGCTGCATGCCGCCGGCGCGCTGCGCTATACCCAGTACGATTTCTTCAAGCGCTGGATGATGCGCCGCATCGCCGCCAAGGAAGGCGCCTCGACCGACACCAGCCAGGATCACGAGTTGACGGATTGGACCGCGGTGAAAGGGTTTGTCGATGCGTTTCTGGATGGTGCGGCCGCTTGAACCCTAGGCGGGTGGAAGAGCCGTTTCAGGTTTTAGGTTTCAGGTTTTACGTAAGAGCAAGAGCCGCCTACGGCATCGCGGCGGCACTCGTTGGTCCTTGTTTGATGCGGTTCGCGGAGCTCACCGACATCCTACGCGCCACGTTGGCGCTGTTCGCTCTTCACTGGCTACTGGAACTGGACACTGGGCTACTGGAACTGGACACTGGAACTGCCTTTCTGGGCCCTGGGCCCTTTGCCCTGGGCCCTTGCGTTTGTCAGCCCTGCTCAGCAGGTACAAACTTCAACGCCACCCCGTTCATGCAGTAGCGCAAGCCGGTCGGTCGCGGGCCGTCTGGGAAGACGTGGCCCAGGTGGCCGCCGCAGCGGCTGCAATGCACTTCGGTGCGGGTGCTGAGCCAGCTGCGGTCGATGCGTTCGCCGACGGCATCCTCCAGTGGCCGGTAGAAGCTCGGCCAGCCGGTGCCGGATTCGTACTTGGTCTCGGCATCGAACAGCGGTAGCTCGCAGCCGGCGCAGTGGTAGATCCCGGCGCGCTTTTCCTGGTTCAGCTCACTCGTGCCGGCGCGTTCGGTACCTTCTTCGCGCAAGACCCTGTAGGCCTGCGGGGACAGCCGCTCACGCCACTCGGCCTCACTGAGTGTGAATTCGAACTGGCCTTCGTCGGCCCCTGCCTTCCTGCCCATCAGTGCCATACCCGATCCTCCTGCGGCCAGCCACAGCGCCGACGTCAATAGCGTTCTGCGATGCATGTTCGAAGCTCCATGGGTTCGTCGCCGACTTTAGCGCGAGGATGTCGACGTCGACGTGAATGACCGGTTTGGCTCAGGGTTGATTGCATGGTCGCGCCAAACATAGTTGCTATAGATGGTAACGCTTTGCAAATTGCCGGCACGTCGAGCAAGATGTGCCTTCTCTCCCATGCGCGAGGACCAGTCGATGGTCAGTCAGTTCAATGCCTCGATACTGCCGTTGGCCGAAGTGAGTTCCGCCGAGCTGTCGGCAACGCCCGGAGTCACTGCGCCGCCGGGCAGCATCGGTCTGTGCCTTTCCGGCGGCGGTAGCCGGGCGCTGACCTGCGCGATGGGCCAGTTACGCGCGCTTCATACGCTGGGCTTGATCGACCAGCTGTTCGCAATCTCCTCGGTCTCGGGCGGTACCTGGGCCAACAGCCTGTATACCTACCTGCCGGCGTCGATCAGCGATGACGACTTCCTCGGCGCGCCGGTCCTCGATCCAACCCGGCTGACTGTCACCGGCAGTCTGCCGTTCGCACTGGATCAGCTCACGCCGAACAGCCTGGGCCGGGTGCCAGGCCGGTTGGGCGTGCTGCGCGACATCGGCGAGATCGGCCGCCTGAAGCTGGAATGGGGCTATCCCAACAGCGAGCTGTGGCAGG
>DAIMJK010000151.1:5964-6278 GCA_036722245.1 Lysobacterales bacterium | reverse complement strand
CAGCGTGCTGCGTGGCTTTGATCTGTGGCAGCCCGATCCCAAGGCCGGTCATTTCGATACCCACTGGTTCAGCTGGACCGAGGCTTATCTGAAGCTGCCCAACGGCACCCTGGCGCGCAACCCGGGACTGCGCGCGAGCGATTTCTATACCGTTCGGCCAGGCCGTCCGTTCATGGTCTTCAATACCGCATTGTTCATCAATGACGACAAGAACGCCGATCTGGTTCCGTTCGAGGCGAACTTCATGCTCGGTGTGCGGCAGTCCTTCCCGACCGCGGCCAGCCCGACCATAGGTGGCGGTTTCGTTGAGTCTT
>DAIMJK010000151.1:0-5954 GCA_036722245.1 Lysobacterales bacterium | reverse complement strand
CGACCAGAACTGCTGGGTGCGCTGCGGGCTCAGGCAGGCCGCGACGGTGACCCCCGCGGCGCGCAGCTACACGCTGGCGGACATCGTCGGCAGCAGCAGCGCGGCTTTCGCGGAGGAACTGGAAGAGGTCTTCACCGAGCTCAGCGGCCTGGTGCCGCGCTACGCCTATTTCCCCATCGCCAACCGGCAGAACGTGCCCACCCGGAGCTATCGTTTCGCCGATGGCGGCAGTCTGGAGAACCTCGGGCTCAACGTGATGCTGGCCCGTGGCGTGGCACGTTTGCTGGTCGGCATCAACACCGATGAGGGTGTGCGCCAGGTCGGCAATGACATCGTTGTATCCAGCGACCTGCCACCGCTGTTCGGACTGCAACCGTGGGTGGAAGGCAAGGGCTACGTGCCTTACAGCAGCGACCCGGGTACCGGCGCAGTCCGGCTGTACCGCCACAACCAGGTTTTCCCGACCAGCGCCTTCGCCGATCTGCAGCAGGCGCTGTGGGCAAAGCGCAGCAAGGGCCATCCGATCGTCGTGCGGCAGCGGCTGCCGGTCATCGGCAACAGCTGGTATGGCATCCCGGGCGGCAGCGAAGTCGACATCCTGTGGATGTACAACGATCAGGTCGAGGCCTTCTGGAACCAGCTCAGCTGGGAAGTCCGATTTGCGATCGACGTCGCCGGCGAGCTCCAGTTCCCGCTCTACAACACCTTCACTCAGCTCGAACTGGATGCCACCGCCGTCAACGCCCTGGCCCATCTGTGGTGCTGGAACCTGGCCGCCGGCTGGAAACCCGACCCGAGCAGCCCCAGCAACGCCGATCTGGTGCGCGGGATGTTTGGGTAGCGGTTTGCCGGCGGGTTGTACCAAAGCAAAGCCAAAGCAACTGACCACAAAGGACACAAAGGACACAAAGGAAGAGCTTGAAAAGCAATGGCACAAGGCCTTTAAGCGCGTGGCCCGAGGTGAGCGCCCCGAAAGGCCAGTTGCAATGAATTGAGCTGTTCACTCCAGATCAGCAGTTGTCCTGGCTCTGCTTTCCTTCGTGTCCTTCGTGTCCTTTGTGGTCATCATGCTCTCGCTCTTCCAGCAAATCACTCAGCCGAAACTGCGCGATGCGTTCGATCTGGCGCAGGGCTTCGGCCTGCTCGTCGACCGCTTCGCGCAGCAGGCGACTGGCCAGATTGGCGATGATGCTGCTTCGGTCGTGGCCGCGGACGGCGAGGATGAAGGGGAAGCCGAAGCGTCGCTGGTAGGCGTCATTGAGCTCGCTCAGACGCGCATACTCGGTCGGGCTGCACTGCAGCAGACCGGCACCGGCCTGTTCCTGGCTGGAGGCAGCGGTCAGCCTGCCGGCGATGGCGGCCTTGCTGGCCAGCCGCGGATGGGCCCGGATCAGTGCCAGCTGGCGTTCGGGCGCTGCCGCGGCCACCGTTGCGCACATCGCACTATGGAGGGCCTCGACACTGTCGAAGGGTCGCTGCGGCACGACCGCTTCGGCGACCCAGGGCGAGTGCTCGAAGATGCCGGCCAGGGTCGCGACAAAAGCGCTGTCGCCGAGTGCGTTCAGGTGATCGAGGGTCATGTGCTCGGCTGCCATGGGTGCACGGTCTGCCAATGGCGGGCGATGTCGATCCGGCGGCAGATCCAGACGTCGCTGTGTCTGGCCACGTGGTCGAGGAAACGCTGCAGCGCGATGAAGCGGCCCGGGCGCCCGAGCAGGCGGCCGTGCATGCCGACCGACATCATTCGCGGCTGCTCGGTGCCTTCAGCGTAGAGCACATCGAAGCTGTCGCGCAGGTACTCGTAGAACTGAGTCGCGCAGTTGAAGCCTTGCGGGGTGGCAAAGCGCATGTCGTTGACGTCCAGTGTGTAAGGTACGACCAGATGCGGCTGCGGCTGACCGTCGGCGCCTTCGACCCGGGTCCAGAACGGCAATTCGTCACCGTAGTAGTCCGAGTCGTAGACGAAGCCGCCGTGCTCGACCAGCAGCCGGCGGGTGTTGGGGCTGTCCCGACCGGTGTACCAGCCCAGCGGCGCGCTGCCGGTCAGCTCGCGATGGATCGCCACCGCCTGCTGCAGGTGCGCTCGTTCCTGCGCGATGTCCACGTTCTGGTAGTGGATCCAGCGCCAGCCGTGAGAGGCGATTTCATGGCCGGCCTCGATGCAGGCAGCGACAAGCTGCGGGTGCCGCTGCATCGCCATCGCGACCGCGAACAGCGTCAGCGGCAACTGGCGCCGCTCGAACTCGCGCAGGATGCGCCAGGCACCGACCCTGGTGCCGAATTCATAGATCGACTCCATGCTCAGATGGCGCGCCGGATAGCTCGCCGCGCCGATGATCTCGGACAGGAACTGCTCACTGCCGGCATCGCCATGCAGCACACAGTTCTCCGCCCCCTCCTCCAGATTGAGCACGAACTGCAGCGCGATGCGCGCGCCGTTCGGCCAGCGCGGATCCGGCGGGTGACGGCCGTAGCCGACCAGATCGCGAGGGTAGGGGGCCGCCATCACTCCATCCGCTGATAGATCTCGGTCCGTACCGACTCAGGCGCGACCCGGGTTGGATCGTCGATGAAGACAAACCAGACCGGGCCGCTGGCGGTCTTGCCGCGCGCGGCGATATAGGCCTGCAGCCCGGCCACGCTGGCGGACAGCGTCGCGTAGTCCCCTACATGCACAGCGCGTGCCGCCAGCCCGGCCGGGGTGCGGCCAGACTGGATCGGTGCCGGCACGTCGCCCAGCTCAGCGTCGACAGGGATACCCGCATCGATGACGTGGGTCTGCTCATCGGCGCGCGCTTCGATGCCGATCGGCGGTGCGACCTGCTGCAGTCCGCGTTCGGCCATGAAGGCGATGATCTGCTGATAGGCGCTGGCATAGCCGGCCGAGATCGAGGCCGGATCGGTCGCCGTGGTCTGCCGTACATACAGCATGATCTGCGCCTCGACCGTCACCTCACTGGCGTCCAGACTGGCAAAGTCGGCTTCAGGCAGGTTCTCTACCAGAGCCTTCAGGCTGGTCAGACCGGTTTCGTAGTCCGCGCCGATATAGCCGTCCATCAACAGTCCAAAGTAACGTGCCACCGGGTTCATCCCCAGGTCGGTGCGGAAGCCCCAGGTCACGCGCGTGCCGGAATCCACCGCCTGCAGCAGGTAGTGGGTATCAGCAACGCCCTTGGGTCCGAAGTCCAGGCTGACTTCGATGCGCTCGAAAGGCTTGGTGTCGACAACGGTCTGGCTGCCCTGGCCAATCTGATCGTTGCCCTGCCATTGCATGCGCGAACCCGCGCCGATCGCGGGGCCGGAAAAGCTGTACTCGGCATTCGGGTCGCGGGTTGCCCACGGCGACCATTCGTTGAAGCGCGGCATGCTGGCGAGCACGGTGTAGACCGTCGCAGGCGGCCGGTCGATGACGATGGAGCGCTCGGCCGCGACCTCACGGGGCAGCAGGTAGGCGATGCCCACCAGTACCAGGGACAGAAACAGCAAAAAGATGAAGACGCGCTTGAGCAACAGCATGGAAGCGATCCGATCGCGGCAGTAGCGGGATTGTAGAGCGTATGGCGGTTTGGAAACGTGTCGTTGCTGAACAGTTCAGTGCTTTGCAAATCGAGGGCCCAGGGCTCAGGGCCCAGGGCCCAGCAGGTCAAGAGCCGCCTTGGCTGTCGGGTCCCGTACTCGCCTTGGACTGCTCTGGACTGGGCCCTGTGCCCTGTGCCCTGTGCCCTGAAACCTCACAGGAGTCCCGAAACACCAGACTGACGCGCACAACCAGCCCGTCGCATATTGCCCCCTCGACGCGAACCGGGCTATCATTCCGCTTCTTTGTCGGGCATTCGTCCGGCCAACCTTGCTTCACCGCCAGTCGGGAAGCGTCAGCCGAGAGGTCAACAATGCGTCACTACGAAGTGGTATTCCTGGTCCATCCGGACCAGAGCGAGCAGGTGCCCGCGATGGTCGAGCGTTATCGTACGCTGATCGAAAGCAACAACGGCATCATCCATCGGCTTGAAGACTGGGGCCGGCGTCAGTTGGCGTACCCGATCCAGCGCCTGGTCAAGGCGCACTACGTGATGATGAACATCGAAGTCGGCCAGGCCGAACTGAAGGAACTGCAGAGCGCCTTTCGCTTCAACGATGCGGTGCTGCGGCACCTGATCGTGGCGGTCAAGGAAGCGGTCACCGAGATGTCCCTGATCATGAAGAACAAGGACGAGAAGCCGCGCCGACGTGACGATGACTCGTCCGAGGGCGTGGGTACCGGCGACAGCGATCGTCCCGAACGCGGCGATCGCGGTGATCGTCCCGAGCGGGCTGATCGCAACGAAGACCGTCACACCGAAGACGCTTCGGCCTGAGCCTGAGGAGTAGACCATGTCACGCTTTTTCCGTCGCAAGAAGTTCTGCAAGTTCACTGCCGAAGGCATCACCGAGATCGACTACAAGGATCTCAACACGCTCAAGCAGTACGTCAGCGAGTCGGGCAAGATCGTGCCGAGCCGGATCACCGGCACCAAGGCACGTTTTCAGCGTCAGTTGGCCACCGCGATCAAGCGGGCGCGCTTTCTGGCCCTGTTGCCCTACACCGACAACCACAACTGAGCGGGAGGACCACTCATGGAACTGATCCTGCTGCAGAAAGTGAAGAATCTCGGCAATCTGGGCGACCGGGTCCGGGTCAAGGCCGGTTATGGCCGCAACTTCCTGGTGCCCTACGGCAAGGCCGTGCCGGCAACCAAGAGCAACGTTGAAACCTTCGAACAGCGTCGAGCCGAGTACGAAGAGCGCGCCGCGCAGACCGCTTCGGCGGCCGAGGCGCGTCAGGCCAGGCTCGAAGGCGCCGAAGTGACCATTGGCGCCAATGCCAGCACCGAAGGCAAGCTGTACGGCTCGGTCGGCCCGCGCGACATCGCTGACGCCTTTACCGCCGCCGGCATGCCGCTGGAGAAGAGCGAAGTGGTGATGGGCGAAGGCCCGATCCGCCGCATCGGCGAGTTCGAGGTGGAAGTGCACCTGCATGCCGACGTGCACACCATGGTCAAGGTCAAGGTCATCGCCGAAGCCTGATCTGCGTGTGTCATTGGTGTGAATGACTCGGGGCGCTTCGGCGCCCCGAGTCTTTTGGGCGCGGCTTGTGCGGGGTGGAGCCGTAACGATGCCTTGGTAGGCACGTGAGGGTCCAGGGCTCAGGGCCCAGGGCCCAGTTCGGAGCCAAGCTTGAGGCGAGTCTGTGGCGAGGCGGTCGACCGTTCATCCTGGGTCCCTCATGCCTCGTAGGACTGTTGACCTTGCTGGGCCCTGAGCCCTGGGCCCTGAAGCTGACCAAAGCCGCTGAATCAGCAGTTTGACTCGCACCTGCTGGTCCAAGGGACCCGCCAGCGCCCCTTGCCCTATCCTTGCAAGCACGTTTCCACCTGGACTGCCCCATGAGCACAAGCATCACGCCAGCACGTCTGGACGATCTGGATTTCCTGGTTGCGGCCAATCTTGCAATGGCGTGGGAGACCGAAGGCCGACGCTTGCCAGGCGAACGACTGGCTGCCGGCGTGCTGGCCGCATTGACCGATCCGGCCAAGGGCCGCTATCTGATCGCCCGCATCGATGGTCGTCAGAGTGGCTGCCTGTTGGTCACTTATGAATGGAGCGACTGGCGCAACGGCATGTTCTGGTGGATCCAGAGCGTCTACGTGGTCCCCGAAGCGCGGCGCAGCGGCGTGTTCCGATCGCTCTACCACGCCACCGAAGCCCAGGCCCAGCAGGAAGGCGCCTGCGGCCTGCGTCTGTACGTCGAGCACGACAACGAAGCGGCTCAGCAAACCTACGCCAACCTGGGCATGCAGCCGTGCCGCTATCGGATGTATGAGCGGAGTTTCGTTGACTAGTCCAATGCGGTCGGAAGAGCGCAAGAGCTGATTGACCACAAAGGACACGAAGGACTCGAAGGAGAGCAGAGCAGC
>DAIMJK010000150.1:0-8633 GCA_036722245.1 Lysobacterales bacterium | reverse complement strand
TCGTCGATCAGGATGAAGGCACTGCGGCCACTTGGATTGGTGGCGCAGCCAAGCAGAAAGCTGAGCAGGGAAAAGGCGATGGTCCAGCGCAACATGGCCGCAACTCCGGGGGCGGTGGGGCATTGATGGTAACGCAGGGCGGTTGGACAGTGGCCGGAGACAATGGAACCCCGAGTTGTACTCGGGCGCGTCGCATAGCGGCGCTTTCAGCGATGTCGATGGCTCTCGGCAACGACTACGAGCGGGGTGCGAGTCAAACTGATGGCTCCGCGCCGGTTCGGAGCGATCTGAGCAGTGGGGTCGTACTCGTACTCAGCATCGCGGTACTCGTACTCGTACTCGAAGCCATCACGCTGCTTTCGAGTACGAGTACGAGTACGAGTAGGAGGGTCGGCGGCGATAACGGATCTCCGCCGCAAACGACCTCACCCAACATCAGTTTGAATCGCACCCGCTACGAGCTCTGCCGCGTCACCACCTTGATTGCCCGAGTACAACTCGGGGTTCCGTATGCGCTCAGTCCCCGCGCAGGCTCACTGCTGGATCGACATGAACGGCACGCCAGGCCGGGGCGAGGGTGGCGAGCACCGCGGCCAGGGCGAGCAGGGCGGTCACGGCGAGCAGGGTCAGCGGATCGAAGCTGCGCACGCCGAACAGCAGCGAGGCCAGCGCCTGTCCGAGCACCAGGGCCAGCACGATGCCCAAAGCGATTCCGGCCCCGATCAAGCGCCCTACGCTACCGGCGAGCAAACCCAACACATGGCGCGGGCCGGCCCCCAGCGCCATCCGCAGGCCATAGTCACGCTGCCGCTGCTGGACGGCATAGCTCAGTACGCCGTAGACGCCGATCATGGCCAGAACCAGCACCAGGCCAGCGAAGCCGGCCACCAGCACAGCCCGGAAGCGATGCCTGGCGGTGGCGTTCCAGGCCAGTTCCTCCAGCGTCGCGACACTGCGCAGGCCGACCAGTTGCTCGGTGTCGATCCGATGGATGGCGTCGCGCACTTGCGGTGCCAGGGTGCCGGCACTGCCGCTTTCGGGACGTACCAGCAGGAAGATGTCGCCAACCGGGCTCTGCGAAAGCGGTACGTAGAGTTGGACGAAGTCCTCGCGCTCATCGGGCCGCGCCTTCAGCTGGCCGGCAACGCCCACGATCTCGCGCACTGTGGCCGGAGCATCGGCGTCGGCCGAGAGCTGCACGGAGATGCGCTTGCCCAGCGCCGCTCGCAGCAAGGCCTCGCTGCTGGCGGTCGGGCCGATCTCGGCAGCGAGATACTTGCGCACGAAGGCCTCGTTGACGATGGCCACCGGTACGCCGTCTGTCAGGTCGCGCTGATCGAAGCCGCGTCCGGCCCGCACGGGCACGCCGAGGGTATCGAAGTAGGCCTCGCTGATGATCTGGTAGTCGGCGGTAGGGCGCGCCTGCGGGTCCGTCAACGGCGCGCCTTCGGGCGTGACGAAGGCATCGCCAAAGGACGAGGCCCCAAGCGGCAGGGTCGTTGCCCAGGCTACCGAGCGCACCCCGGGCACGTCGCCCACTTCGCGTGCGACCTGATCATAAAAGCGCAGGATCTGTTCTGCAGAGGGATAGCGGCTGCCGAGCGGGTCGACCATCATGGTCAGGACCCCGCGCGCCTCGTAGCCACGATCGACGCCCTCGACTGCCAGCAGCGTACGTACCAGCAGGCCGCCGCCGAACAGCAACACGACCGCAGTCGCGACCTGGCCGACCACCAGCAGACTGCGCAGACGTCCGCCACGATTGCCGATGCCGCGGCTGTCCGCGCCGATGGCCTCGCCCGGTGCCATGCGGCTGGCCTGCCAGGCCGGAGCCATGCCGAACAACAGGCCGGTCGCCAGCGCCGCAATCAGACAGAAGCCGACCACCCGCAGGTCGAACTGCAGGCTCACCGCATTTGGCAGTAGTCCCTCGGGCACCAGTGCCGGTGCGGCCGCAAGAATGGCGGCACCGAGGGTCAAGCCGAGCAGCCCGCCCAACATCGCCAGCAGCAGGCTCTCGGTCAGCAACTGACGCAGCATCCGGCTGCGGGTGGCACCCAGCGCCGTACGAATTGCCAGCTCGCGTGAGCGCGCACTGGCTCGGGCCAGCAGCAGATTGGCGACATTGGCACAACAGACCAGCAGCACCAGCCCGACCACAGCCAGGAACAGCCATGAGCTCAGGCGCAGATCGCCACCGACGAGCACCGCCCGCAGGGGCTCTGCATTGACGCCGCGACCGGCATTGCTGACCGGATGCTCACGTGCCAAAGAGTCCGCGATGCTGTCCAGTTCGGCTGTGGCGGCGGCGCGGCTCACGCCCGGCTTGAGCCGGCCCACGGTATTCAGAAAGTAGGCCCCGCGTAGCCGCGGCGAGGCATCTGCAAAGGAGGCCAGTGCCCAGATGCTGCTGCGACCGATCAGCTCGGTGGCGCGTGGCATCACGCCGACAACCGTGAACGACTCACCGTCCAGGCGTAGGGCCTGACCCACGATGGCCGGGTCAGCGCCATACTGGGCGCGCCAGAAAGATTCGCTGAGGACGACCAGATTGTTGTCCGGGCGGTCATCGCCGGCGTTGAAGGCGCGCCCGACGATGGCCTGCAGGCCGAGGGCATCGAAGATTTCGCTGGTCACCCACTGCCGTGCAACGTTCTCGCCCGTGCCATCGGGTCGGGTCAGCACCATGCTGGCGACATTCGGCTGGTAGCCACCGATGGCTTCGAAGCTGTTGCTCTGGTTGGCCCAGTCGCGCATGTTCAAGGGTGATACCAGCCCGCGCGGGGACGCATCCGTGCGCTCGGAAAGGAACAGCACGCGGTCGGCCTCGGGCAAGGGCAGGGCGCGCAGCACGGTGGCATCGACCAGTGCAAAGATCGCTGCGTTGGCGCCGATTCCCAACGCCAGAGTCAGGATCGCCACCAGCGCGAAGCCCGGCTGCTGACGCAGTCCACGCAGTGCATGGCGCAGGTCGTAGCTGAAGTCGAGCCACCAGGATCGGTCCGGAGCGCCGTCATCGAGAGCTTGCGTCCCTCTCGCCTGACGCAAGGACCGCAGCCGCTGCGGCAACTCGCCATCCGCCACCTCTGCCAGCGCCAGTCGCTCCGCCTCGGCCTCTGGCTGCCCCTGTTGCAGCAGCTCGGTGTAGCGCTGCTCCAGATGCTGGGCCAATTCCTCGATGACTTCGGCGCTGCGTTCCGGGCGCAGTTGCAGGTCGCGCAGGTGCGCACGCAGATGAGGCGTCCAGTCAAGCATGTTGCTCTCCGGTGATCAGGTCGATGGCTTCGACGAAGGTGCGCCAGGTCTGACGCTGTCGCAGCAGTTCGCGTCGACCGTCCGCGGTGAGGCTATAGAAGCGCCGCCGCCGTTCACCCGCCTTCTCCACCCAGCGGCCCTGCAGCCAGCCGCGTTCTTCGAGCCGGTACAGCAGGGGGTAGAGCGAAGCGATATGAAACTTGAGTCGGCCACCGGAACGGGTTTCGATCAGCTTGCTGATCTCATAGCCGTGGCGCGCGCGCGCCTCGACGATGGCAAGGATGATGAGCTCGGCCGAGCCCTTCTTCATCTCGCGGTCCAGCGTACGCGTGTCGATATCTGTCATAGCCACCTATGCTACTGACAGATGAGGTTGTGGCATGTGCCGGAGGTCATCACGAATTGTCCTGCGCGCTACGCGGATGCCGGGCGGGGTAGTGCCGCGAGCACCAATCCGTGACCGCGTCGGCTCGCGGCGGTTGGCTCTCTTGATCAGGTTGCCGTTCATGATGCGGCAGCAGCGGTTGCGATCCTGCGCAGTTGGGAAGGCGCTCTCAATTTCCGCTTTCTGGGTGCGAGCGCCAGACACCTGGCAATCTTCGCTCAGACACTAGTGCTGTCGCAGGCTATCGGCGGCCAGATCCACGATGCGCGCATCGTCGCCACCCGCCTGGATCACAATGCCAGTGAACTGTGGACCGCGGATCGAGATTTCTCCCGCTTCCCCGGTTTGCGCACCCGCAACCCGCTGACTAACTGAGGGACAGCCCGTTCAGTCCGGATAGTCCAGCCGAACCTGCTCGAAGTAGCTCCAGTTCTCGAACAGTCTGTCGACCAGCGCAGGGTCGAACTTGGCACCGGACTGGGCAGCAATGAAGGCGCGCACTTCGTCCGCTCCCCAGGCACGCTTGTAGCAGCGACTGGAACCGAGCGCGTCAAACACGTCGGCCAGCGCGGTGACCCGTCCGGCCAGGCTGATCTGGTCGCCCTTCAGACCGCGCGGATAACCGCTGCCATCCCAGTTCTCGTGATGCTCGTGGGCGATCTGGGCGGCCAGTCGAAGGACGGGTCGGCGCGAGTCGACCAGCAGCGCGGCACCGAGTTCGGCGTGGGTGCGCATGATCTGGCTCTCTTCCGGCGTGTGTGGCCCGGGCTTGTTCAGGACCGCATCGGGAATGCCGATCTTGCCGATGTCGTGGAGCGGGGCGGCGAAACGGATCAACGAGCAGTTCTGTTCGTCCACGCCGCTCAGACGGGCCAGATGTTCGGCGATGATGCCAACCCGACGGACGTGATTGGCGGTCTCCCTGGAGCGGGTCTCGGCGGCACCGGCGAGCAGGTGGACCATCTCAAGCTGGCTTTCCGACAGCTCCTGATTGAGGTGCAGGTTCTCGAAACCGATGGACACGTTGGTACAGAACAGCTCGACCAGGCGGTAGTCCAGGTCGGTCAGGCGCCAGGTCTCGCCGACGTAGAGCAGGCTTTCGGTGTGCTGTGAGTCGGTGAAGTGCAGCACATAGTGGTCGTCGCGAAACAGGCTCTGCTTGTGTTCGTAGGCCTGCTTGAGGGAGGACACGATGCGCCGGGGCAGTTTCTCGTCGGCATGGTTGTTGACGTAGCGGCTGTATTCGCCGGTGGCCGCGGCGACCACGAAGTGCTCCGGGGTCTGCTGCAGCGGGTTGGCCACCTTGCAGTACAGCGCGCCACGCTCAAGACCAACCAGATTGCCGAGCTGGTTCAGCACCGCCGAGGCGAATTCGTGCGACTTCTGATAGGAAAAGATATGCGCCGAGGCGCCGATCACCCGCTCCAGCCCCTGCTTGTTGCGTTCGATGAACATGATATCGCGGTAGGCGCGCAGGGTGGCGTAGATCGTCGTGCGCAGCTTCTGCGCGGTCAGTTCGGTCTTGTCCTTGTAGTCATTGATGTCGTAGTTCGCGATCACCTCATGCTCCGGCGCCTGCCCGGGCTGGCCGGTACGCAGAACGATCCGCACGAACTTGTTGCCGACCTCATCGCGCACGTAGCGCACCAGATCCAGACCGGCCTGGTCCGATTCCATCACCACATCGAGCAGGGTCACCGCGATGTCGTCGACCTCGGCAAACAGCCGACGCGCTTCCTGAGCGGTGTAGGCATGCAGGAACTTCAGCGGCCGGTCTTCGAAGCGGAAGCTGCCCAGCACGAGCTTGGTGACATCGTGAACAGCAGGCTCGTCATCAACGATGAGAATCTTGTATGGATGTTGTTCGACCGCGACTTCATCGGCGAACTCGAACAGTTCGTCTGACTCGGACATGCCGCGACCTCCCCAAGAGTCTGCGCCGGCTCCGAGTGTAGCAACCTGCGGCGTCGAAATATGGGCTGCAAAGGTGAAGAAGGCACAGGGTGCGATTTGCACTGATGTCTCCGAGGGTCTGGCTGCAGGGCTCGGGGCACAGGACCTGGCCGGTCATGAGCTGACCATGGCCAGTGCCAGTGCATACGCGATGGCAGCGCGGTGCCCTGCACTCACCTCAAATCGGATCTGGACTGCGCTCTGGGCTCTGGTCCCTGGGCCCTCAGGCCTTTGCAGGTTCCTCAAAACATCACTTTGGATTGCACCCGAAGCCACACCCAACTGCGTGCGGTGGGCCTGAGTGGCTATACTCGCAGTTTGGCGGCATTGTCTGCCGCACCTTTCTCCTCCTGCCCAAAACCGAGCCCGTGAGCGCAAACCTCGATCAGTTGTACCAGTCCTCGCCGCTTTCCGGCCTCAACGCCGACTATGTCGAAGACCTTTATGAGCAATATCTGGTGGACCCGGCTGCGGTCGACGCGCAGTGGCGGAGGTATTTCGACGGCCTGCGCGACCAGCCCGGTGGTGATGTGCCTCATCGGCCCATCCTTGAGCGGATAGGCCAGCTCTCGCGCAGCCAGCGCCAGTTGGCCAGTACCGGCGGTGGCGATGCCGAGCAGCAGGCGCGTCAGTCCGGGGTCTTGAAGCTCATCAATGCGTATCGCATCCGCGGTCATCTGACGGCCAACGTCGACCCGCTGGGCCTGACCGAAGCGATCAACGTTCCCGACCTTGAACTGGCCTTTCACGGGCTGTCCGAGGCCGATCTGGAATCGGAGTTCGATACCGCGCCGGTGGTGGGTCCGAAGCGACGCAAACTACGCGAGATCGTCGATCTGCTGAAGGCAACCTACACCCGCAGCATCGGCGCTGAGTACATGCACATGACCGACATCCGGCAGCGTCGCTGGATGCAGGAACGGCTCGAGGGAGCGGCAGGCCGATTCGGCTTCTCGGCCGACAAGCGCAGGCGCATTCTGGAGCGATTGACCGCGGCCGAAGGCATGGAGCGCTATCTGCACACCAAGTACGTGGGCCAGAAGCGCTTTTCGCTCGAAGGCGGCGATGCCCTGATCCCGATGCTCGATTCCGTGGTGCACCGCGCCGGTGGGGGGGGAGCAAAGGAAATCGTCATAGGCATGGCCCATCGCGGCCGTCTCAACGTGCTGGTGAATCTGGTCGGCAAGCCGCCGCAGGAGCTGTTCAGCGCCTTCGAGGGCAAGGAGTCCAATGACGATCCCAACTATTCCGGGGACGTCAAGTACCACCTGGGCTTTTCGTCGGATCTCAAGACCGGTGGCGGCCGGGTCCATCTGGCGCTCGGCTTCAATCCCTCCCATCTGGAGATCATCGACCCTGTGGTGGTCGGTTCGGTGCGCGCACGCCAGACCGAGCGCGGCGAGGAAGGCCGCGCCCAGGTGATTCCCATCCTGATCCACGGTGATGCCGCTTTCGCTGGACAGGGCGTGGTGATGGAATTGCTGAACATGTCGCAGGCGCGAGGTTATGCGGTCGGCGGCACGGTCCACATCATTGTCAACAATCAGGTTGGATTCACCACCAGCCACCCGCAGGACGCGCGTTCGACCCTGTACTGCACCGACGTGGCAAAGATGGTCCAGGCGCCAATCCTGCATGTGAATGGTGATGATCCCGATGCGGTGGTCTTCTGCGCCCAGCTGGCGCTGGATTTCCGCACCGCGTTCGGCAAGGATGTAGTGATCGATCTGATCTGCTATCGCAAGCATGGTCACAACGAAGCCGACGAGCCGGCGGCGACCCAGCCCTTGATGTATCAGGTCATCCGCAACCGCGAGTCGACACGTGAGCTGTACGCGCGGCAACTCATCAGCGCAGGCGTGGTCAGCGAGGACGAGGTTGCGGCGCTGGCGGATGACTACCGCAGTCGGCTGGTCGCGGGCCAGGTGGTGGCGCCGGACATCATCCCGCATGGCGAAGTGACCCAGTTCACCTTTGACTGGCGGCCCTATCTGAAGGGTACCTGGGACGAACCGGTCAATACCGGTATGCCGATCGATCGCCTGCGCGATCTTGCAATACGGCTGAATGCCGCGCCCGATGGCGTCAAACTGCATTCCCGGGTCGAGAAGGTGTATTCCGACCGCCGGGCGATGGCGGCTGGCGAGATGCCGATGGACTGGGGCTTTGCCGAAACGCTGGCCTATGCGGCCCTGCTCGATGAAGGCTACAGCCTGCGCCTGTCCGGTCAGGACTGCGGCCGCGGCACCTTCTTCCATCGCCATGCGGTGATTTACGATCAGAATGATGGCCAGTCGGTGATTCCGCTGCGGCGGATCGCCGACGATCCGCGCCGCAGTCTGATCATCGACTCGCTGCTCAGCGAAGAGGCGGTGCTCGGCTTCGAATATGGCTACGCCAGCGCCGATCCGCGCACCCTGGTCATCTGGGAGGCGCAGTTCGGCGATTTCTGCAACGGCGCGCAGGTGGTCATAGACCAGTTCATCAGCTCCGGCGAGAGCAAATGGGGTCGTTTGTGCGCACTGGTGATGTTTCTGCCTCACGGCTATGAGGGGCAGGGCCCGGAGCACAGCTCAGCCCGATTGGAGCGCTTCCTGCAGCTGTGTGCACTGGAGAACATGCAGGTGTGCGTGCCGACCACGCCGGCACAGATGTTCCACATGATCCGGCGCCAGATGCTGCGCACTTTCCGCAAGCCGTTGATCGTGATGACTCCCAAGTCGATGCTGCGCCACAAGCTCAGTGTGTCGACGATGGAAACCCTGGCTACGGGCAGCTTTCAATTGGTCATTCCGGACCGACTGTCGCGCAATCCCTTCACCGTCGAGCGGATGGTGCTGTGTTCGGGCAAGGTCTACTACGATCTGCGCCAGGCCTTCGAGGAGCGCAATCCGGACAATGTCGCGGTGATGCGGGTCGAGCAGCTCTATCCCTTCCCGCGTCCCCAGGTCAAGGCCGAGCTGGAACGCTTTCCCAACCTCCGCGAAGTGGTCTGGTGCCAGGAAGAGCCGATGAACCAGGGTGCCTGGTTCCAGATCCG
>DAIMJK010000149.1:0-8674 GCA_036722245.1 Lysobacterales bacterium | reverse complement strand
CGGTGCTGAGCGTGCAGGCCAGGCTGACCGGAGCCCCCGGCAGCAGTGCATTGCTCAGCGCGCAGGTCAGCGGTCCGCAGGACGATCCGGCACCGGGCAACAACACGGTCGAGTTGCAGGTGGCCATCGAAGTGCCCGAGCCGACCGGCGCTGACCTCAGCCTGCTCAAGGTCGCCAGCGCCAATCCAGTCGAGGCCGGCGCAGATTTCAGTTACACCCTGACCGTCACCAACGCAGGCCCCGCGGCGGCCACGAATGTGGTTCTGACGGACAGCTTGCCGGCGGCTCTGGAGTTTCTGTCAGTGGTCGGTACCGGCCTGAGCTGCAATGGCGGAGCGGTAGTCAGCTGCCAGGCGGCCACCCTTGCGTCCGGTGCATCGGCCACCGTGCTGATCAATGTGCGCGCGCCGGCAACGGCCGGCGACATCCAGAACACGGCCTCGGTCAGCTCGGCCAGTCCCGACCCCAACCCGGCCAACAACAGTGCCAGCGTCAGCGTCAGCATCAATGAGCGCAGTGCTCAAAGTATCGAACAAGAGCTTTCCGCGCTGGTGGTCAACGACCCGACCGCCGCGGCGGCGGCCGGGCCGGTCAGCGAGCTCTGCGCCGACCCGGCGCCGGCCTTCGCCCAGCAGTGCCGGATCATCCTGGAGGCTTCGGCCGCTGGTGACGCCAACGCTGTGTCCGACGCCTTGCGCGCGATAGCGCCTGATGAGGTACTTGGACAGACGGCGGCAGTCCTGCAGTTGGCCGATCGCCAGTTCGTCAACGTCGATGCACGACTGGCCGAGTTGCGCGGTGGTGCCGGTGGCTTCAGCCTGTCCGGATTGACCGTCGTCAGTGGCGGTCAGGCGGTGCCACTGAGTCTGTTTCAGGGGCTGTTTGCCGATGACCAGATGGAGGTCGGCGGCAGCGGCGACCTGATCAGTCCCTGGGGCGGCTTCATCAATGGCACGATTAGCTGGGGCGACCAGAATCTGGATCGAGGTAACCGCAACGTCACGTTGGACTACGACAGCTACGCGCTCACTGCCGGTGTCGACTACCGCTTCAGCACGCGCATGGTGGCCGGCGTGGCGCTGGGCTATTCCAACTTCGATTCGAAACTGACCGAACAGGGCGAGATGACCGCGAAGGGGCTGACGCTGTCCGGCTACGGTTCGTGGTACTTCAGCGACCGTGCCTACGTGGACGGGCGGCTCAGCTACAACAGAGGTGACCTGGACCACGTGCGATTCATCCGCTTCGGCAGCGGCGGAGACGTGATTGACCTGCGCGCCACCGGCAGCACCGATTCGAGCCAGCTTGCAATCGCTCTCGGTGCCGGCTACCACTACAACACCGGGCCCTGGGTGATCACTCCCAGCGGTTTCATCCGCTACATCGACGTCAGTGTGGACGGCTTCAGTGAGACCGGCGCAGGGGCCAACAGCGCGATCTTTGGCGATCAGAACGTGTCCACCGTCCAGGCGGGCTTCGGAATGTCGGTTACGCGGGCCTTCAGCCTGCGCAGTGGTGTGATCTCGCCCCAACTGGATATCAACTTCATCCACGAGAGCAGCGATGACCTGCGGGTCCAGGCCAGGCTGGTCGGCGCCGATCCCTCGATAGTGTTCGTGCTCGAGCCTGACGAGCCAGACCAGAGCTACGGCAATATCGGTCTGGGCTTCGTCTATGTCACCAGCAACGGCCGTCAAGCGTATCTGTCTTACAGAGAGACCTTCGGACAGGACGGTCTGAGTAGCGGAACGCTAAATCTGGGCGCCCGATTCGAGTTTTAGGAAGGAGAGTCGCAATGAGTTTGCAAATTTCTTGCCACCCGTCGTCCGCGCTGCAGCGCCTGTTGACCGGAACTGCGGCGGCGCTGTTGACGGTGGTCGGTGCGCTGTCACCGCAGCCGGCCGTGGCCAAGCGGGTCGACAGGGTGCAGGTCGACGAGTTGTACGTTGTCGACTGCCTGCTGCCTGGTCAGATCCGTCAGCTCGGCGGCAGCATGACCTACCTTTCCGCACGTCGGCCGATTCGCACCACCGCCAAGGATTGCGAGATCCGTGGCGGCGAGTACGTC
This sequence comes from Lysobacterales bacterium, assembly GCA_036722245.1. Classification (GTDB taxonomy): domain Bacteria; phylum Pseudomonadota; class Gammaproteobacteria; order Xanthomonadales; family SZUA-5; genus JAWLAT01. The sequence continues at coordinate 6,606 of DAIMJK010000149.1, read as the reverse complement.
GCCTTCGATCGCGCCAACTACGCCACCGCGCTGAAGACCTGGCTGCCCGCCGCCAAGGGTGGCGACGCCGAGGCGATGAACTACGTCGGTGAGATCTACGAGCAGGGTCTGGGTCTGGAGCCGGACTACGAACTGGCCGCGGAATGGTTCAGACAGGCGGCCGAGAAGGGCAATTCCAGCGCGATGATCAATCTGGGCTCGCTCTACGAGGCCGGCCGCGGCGTGCCGCAGGACAGCACCACCGCGCTGAACTGGTATCGCCGTGCGTCGGGTCTGAAGGATGCCAAGCTCGAACTGGTGACCGAGGAAGAGGAGTTGCGGCGGCGCTCGCAGGAGCAGGAAAACATTGAGCTGCGTAATCAGGTCACTCGCCTCAAGGGTGAGCTGGACCAGGCCCGCAGCGAACTGGATCGTCGTCGCAGTGCGCTGGAGAGTTCGCGCCAGCAACTTGAGCAGACGCGTGCGCAGCTGGCCCGGATCGAGCGCGAATCGGCCGAGGGCCAGGAGGCGATGCGCCGTCTGGCCCAACTCGAGACTGAAGTCGGCGAGCGCGAACAGGCCGTGCGCAGCAGTCAGACCAATGCTGACCAGCTGTTGGCGCAACTGGGCATCGGTGGCGGAGATGCACCGGTCACGGCCGAAGGCGCGGCCAGCATCTCGGTGTTGTCGCCCAAGCTCAAGACCACCCGCGCCGGCGTGTTGGCAGCACCGCTGTTCGGCAGTCTGCCCAGCTATCAGGTGATTGGCCGGGTCCAGCCGGCGGGACGGATTGCCTCGCTCAAGGTAAACAACATCGAGATGCTCGACAAGCTCGATCCCGATGGTTTGTTCAGTGCCGACATCCCGTTGCCCGCCGCGGAAACGCCGGTGCGGATCGAGGCCACGACCCAGGATGGTGTCGAGACGATCGAGAACTTCCTGATTACCCAGCAATCAAACACGCCAGCGCTGGCCAAGCGCGTGACCAGCCGCGTGTTCCAGCGCCGCATGCGCTCCGATCTGGGTAATTTCCATGCCCTGGTCATCGGCAACAACGACTATACGGGCGGTGGCTTCGCACCGCTGAAGACTGCGGTCAATGATGCTCAGACCATCGGCAAGGTGTTGCAGGATCGCTATGGTTACAAGGTCACTACGGTCACCAATGCAAGCCGGATCGAGTTGATCGCGCGGCTGTCGGAGTTGTCCACCACGCTCAAGGGCAACGACAACCTGCTCGTCTACTATGCCGGTCATGGCCAGATCGACAGCCGCAACAAGGGCTACTGGGTGCCGGTGGACGGTCGCGAGAACGATCCCTCAACCTGGGTCAGCACCGACATCATCAATGACTTCATCGGTGCGATGGCGGCCAAGCATGTGCTGGTGATCGCCGACTCCTGCTATTCGGGCGTGCTCAGCGGCAGCGCGATTCGGCCAATTCCAGCCGATGCCAAGGAAGAGGATCTGTTGTTCGTCTCCCGCGTCAAGGCGCGTACGGTGCTGACTTCCGGCGGCCTGCAGCCGATCCTCGATGAGGGCGGCAACAATCACTCGGTGTTCGCCCAGGCGTTTCTGACCGCGCTGCAGCAGAACGACTCGCTGGTCGAAGGCTATCGGTTGTACCAGGATGTGGCCGAGATGGTTACCCAGCGCTCGATCGTGCTGGGCCTGATGCAGACCCCGCAGTACACCGCGCTCAAGCATGTCGGTCACGAAGGCAGCGAGTTCTTCTTCCTGCCGAAGGCTTGATTGTTGGCGCCTGAGGGGCGATCTGACCCCTCAGGCGCGCTCCGGCGCGAAGTAGTCCCGGCACCAGTCCACCAATGGCGGTACCCCGGACTCCAGACTGATGCTGGGCGTATAGCCGAACAACCGCCGCGCGGCGCCGGTATCAGCAAAGGTTTCAACCATGTCGCCGGGCTGCATGTCGGTGTATTCCCGCCGCAGCGGGCGGCCTGCGGCCTTCTCGATCAATTCCACGAAGCGCATCAGGTCGACCGGCTCGCCGCGACCGAGGTTGAGTATGCGCAGTGCGGCAGCTTCGCTGCTGCGGGTGGGTGGATGATCCAGGGCGCCGAGAATGCCGGTGACGATGTCCTCGACATGGGTGAAGTCCCGCCGCATCTGACCGTGGTTGAAGATCCGGATCGGCTGATCGGTCAGCGCCGCACGGGTGAACAGCAGCGGCGCCATGTCTGGTCGCCCCCACGGGCCGTAGACGGTGAAGAAGCGCAGGCCCGTGCAGGGAATGTCGAACAGATGGGCGTAGGCGTGCGCCATCAGCTCATTGGCTCCCTTGGTCGCCGCGTACAGCGACACCGGCCGTTGCACCGGCTGGTCCTCCCGGTACGGTATATCGTGAGTGTCGCCATAGATCGAGCTGGTGCTGGCGAAGCACAGGTGCTCGACCGGATAGGCGCGACAGGCCTCCAGAATGTTCAGGAAGCCGTCGACGTTGGCCTTCAGATAGGCCCGCGGCGCCTCCAGCGAGTAACGCACACCGGCCTGAGCGGCGAGATGGATCACCCGCCTGGGCCTGCAACGGGCGAACAGCGCCTCCAGCGCGCTGGAGTCGGCAACGTCAAGCCGTTCCACTGATACACCCAGCGGCGTCAGCAGGGCGGCTACCCGATCGCGCTTGAGCTGCGGGTCGTAGTAGTCGTTGTAGTTGTCGATTGCGACCACGTCCACGCCGGCCCGCGCCAGCGCCCGCGCCGTATAGGCCCCGATGAATCCAGCCGCGCCGGTGACGAGGGTGGTCAACGGTCGGTTCCGTTGCTGGGTTGGGCGGGCGTGCTGGCGCGAGTCTTCGGTGGTGCCCAGGGCCCAGGGCTCAGGGCCCAGGGCCCAGCAGGAGCGCGCATCGACGGGAGCAGGTCGCGATCTGGTTGGGGCTTGCCACTGGGCCCTGGGCCCCGAGCCCCGGGCCCTGTCGCCTCGGCGCCACGACCCAGCCACAAGGTTTGCCGCGCCGCCCACACCCAACCCCACCGGGGCTCACCGCGAAGAAACATATTTCTCGCGCCGGATTCGTGGAATCGGGAGCTCGGCGGTCTTGAGCTGCTCGAAGCAGGCGTCGACCATGTTCGGGTTGCCGCACAGGTAGGCGATGTCGGTGGCCGGGTCGGGATTGAGCTCGGCAAGCAGGTTCTGGACGTAGCCGCGGTGGTCGTCTGGCCAGCTGCCGTCGCGGTCCTCGCGGGACAGGCAGGGGTGAAAGCGGAACCACGGGTTGAGTCGGGCGAAGGCTTCGAACTCTTCGCAGTAGAGCAACTCGCTGCCGTTGCGGGCGCCGAACAGCAGCGCCACCTCGATGCCGCGTTCGGCATGGGCGGCCGCCAGCATCGGCAGCATCGCCCGGTACGGCGTCACACCGGTGCCAGTGCCGATCAGCAGATAACGCTGGTTGTCGTCGTTGGGCATCAGGCAGAAGCGGCCATAGGGCCCGCTCGCATCGACCTGACCGCCCTCGGGCAGCGCCGACAGCAGTGCCGTGGCCGCACCGCCCTCGACATAAGACACCGCGATCTCGTACAGCTCAGAGCCCGGCGCGTTGGCGATGGAATAGCTGCGCTTGCCTGGTTTGCCGTCGATCGGGAAATGGATCTGCAGGAACTGGCCCGGAATGTAGGGCAGGGGTTGGCCGTCGGCGCGGCCGAAGACGAGGTGGCGCACGGTCGGCGCCAGCATCCGGCTGGCCCGCAGCTCAAGTGGGAAGTGTTGTGCCATCGGTCCTTTGCTCGGCGTCGCCCGGACGCCCTCGGGTCGTATCGAAGGGCGCTTATACTACGCGACCTTTGAAGGTGTTCCGAAATGTCCGAAAGCAATTCACTCGCTCTGCAGGCCAGCGGCCTGCGCAAGGTCTATGGCAATGGCGTGGAGGCGCTCAAGGATGTCTCGCTGGACGTGGTCGAGGGCGACTTCTTCGCCTTGCTCGGACCCAACGGCGCCGGCAAGTCGACCCTGATCGGGATCGTTTCCTCGCTGGTCAATCTGGGCGATGGCGAGGTGCGGGTGTTCGGCAATGACCTGCGCACGCAGCGCGCCGCGGTCAAGGCCTCGATCGGCCTGGTGCCGCAGGAATTCAACTTCAACCAGTTCGAAAAGCCGATCGACATCGTCATCAACCAGGCCGGCTTCTATGGCGTGCCACGGCGCATTGCGACCGACCGGGCCGAGAAGTACCTGAACGCATTGAACCTGTGGGACAAGCGCGATGCGGTCAGCCGGACCCTGTCCGGTGGCATGAAGCGGCGCCTGATGATCGCCCGTGCGATGGTCCACGAACCCCGAATGCTGATCCTCGACGAGCCGACCGCGGGTGTGGACATCGAGATCCGGCGCTCGATGTGGACCTATCTGCGCGATCTGAATCAGGCTGGCACGACCGTCATTCTGACCACCCACTATCTGGAAGAAGCCGAGAGCCTGTGCCGCAATGTGGCGATCATCGATCATGGCCGGATCATCGAAAAGTCGACCACCAAGGAATTGCTGGCCAAACTCGACCGCGAGATCTTCGTGCTCGATCTGGTCGAGCCGCTGCAGCAGCAGCCGTCGATCCCCGGCTACGAGGTCAGCCGCATCGACGACACCACCCTGGAAGTCGACCTGCCCCGAGGCACCGCCCTGAACCGCCTCTTCGCCGGCCTCGACCAGGCCGGCATCCAGATCAGCTCGATGCGCAACAAGAGCAATCGGCTGGAAGAGCTGTTTGTGAGATTGACGGGCAAGGCGGCGTGACCGAAAGCCGTGGACTTCACCTTCTCACTGGGCCCTGGACCCTGAGCCCTGGGCCCTTCTCGACCAGCTCGAACGTGGTCGAATGTCCACAGTTCAGCGTCGAACCACCGTCGGAGACTCCGTGTACCTGACCGCTTTCCAAACCATCGTCCGTCGCGAAATTGTCCGCATCCTGCGCATCTGGGGTCAGACCCTGGTGCCGCCGGCGATCACGATGTCGCTGTACTTCGTCATCTTCGGCAACCTGATCGGCGGCCGCATCGGCGAGATGGGCGGCTATCCCTACATGGAGTTCATCGTGCCGGGATTGATCATGATGAGCGTGATCACCAACGCCTACGCCAACGTGGTCAGCTCTTTTTTCGGCAGCAAGTTCGGCCGCTATGTGGAAGAGCTGATGGTCGCGCCGGCCTCGTCCTGGGTCGTGCTGGCCGGCTATGTCAGCGGCGGCGTGGCGCGCGGCCTGATGGTCGGGGCGATCGTCATGGTGGTGGCGATGTTCTTCGCCGACCTGCCGATCAAGCACCCGCTGCTGACGGTGGTGACCCTGCTGCTGACCGCAATCGTGTTCGCGCTGGCTGGTTTCATCAACGCCGTGTTCGCGCGCAAGTTCGACGACATCTCGATCGTGCCGACCTTCATCCTGACCCCGCTGACCTATCTGGGCGGCGTGTTCTATTCGGTCAGCCTGCTGCCGGAGTTCTGGCAGAAAGTCTCGCTCGCCAACCCGATCCTGTACATGGTCAACGCCTTCCGCTATGGCATTCTGGGCGTCTCGGACGTGCCGGTGGGCACGGCGCTGGTGATGATCTGTGTGTTTGCGGTGGTGCTGGCGCTGGTGTCGTGGCAGTTGCTGGAGCGGGGCATCGGGTTGCGTACGTGACGATGGCGCTTGCGCGTGGAGTTGTCTCGACGGGCGAGGGCCCAGGGCTCAGGGCCCAGGGCCCAGGGCCCAGTAGCGGAAGAGCAGGGCCCAGGGCGGTAGAGCTACGGAAATGCGCGTACGATGTCAGCGAGCTTCGCGAGCCGCATCGAAAAGGAACTGGGCCCTGAGCCCTGGGCCCTACAAAGCCCACTATGCCTCGCAGTCGGCGCCGAGACTGGGTAGGGAGATGTCGGGGAGGTGACTGATGCGCGCAGCACAATGGCGACTGGATGGCCAGACGGCGCTGGTCTGCGGGGCGAGCCAGGGGATTGGCGCGGCGACGGCGCGGGAACTGGCGTTGCTCGGGGCCGATCTGCTGCTGGTGGCGCGCCAACTGGATCCGCTGGAGGCGCTGCAGGACGAGATCGAGGCCGAGTTTCCGGACTGCAGCGTGCGGGTGCTCAACGCCGATCTGGCCGAGGCCGAGGACCGCCTCGCGCTGTTCGACTGGATTGCCGATCTGGGCAGCGAGTTGCATCTGCTGATCAACAACGTCGGCGGCAACCAGACCCGGCCGGCGCTGGAATACACGCTGGACGAAGTGCGCGAACTGCTGGAGCTCAATCTGCTCAGTGCCTTCGAGCTGTCCCGCCTGGCCCATCCGCTGCTTGCCCGGCATGGCTCGGCGGCGATCGTCAATGTCGGTTCGGTGTCCGGCATCACCCACGTCCGCAGCGGCGCGCCCTACGGCATGAGCAAGGCGGCGCTGCATCAACTCACCCGCAACCTGGCCTGCGAATGGGCCGCCGACGGCATCCGCGTCAATGCCGTCGCCCCCTGGTACATCCGCACCCGCCGCACCGAAGCCGCCCTGGCCGATCCGGCCTATCTGGAAGAAGTCCTTGATCGCACCCCAGCCGACCGCATCGGCGAACCCCACGAAGTCGCCGCCGCCATCGCCTTCCTCTGCCTGCCCGCGGCGAGCTATATCAGTGGCGAGTGTGTGGCGGTGGATG
>DAIMJK010000148.1:0-8808 GCA_036722245.1 Lysobacterales bacterium | reverse complement strand
TCGTCGGCGCCGAAGTAGTACAGCAGCGCAAACGCGGTGTCGCCCTGTTCCTGCAGGGTCAGGCCCCAGCCCAGGTCGTCGAAGTCGGCATACAGGCCGCTGCGCCGGCTCATTGGATGGTCGGTCTGGAAGCGGAAGGGCTGCAGGACCTCGAAGCCGCTGCCGGCGCCGCTGTTCAGGCCCCAGCCCAGGTGGATCGTGGCGGCGTCCACGACGCGCAGATCGACCCCGCCGATCTGCTGCGACACCGGCACATCGCTGATCTCCTGCCGTCGCCATTGCAGCAGCGGCGCGAACATGCGGCCGTCGACCAGCGGACCCTGCGCGGTCCAGGTGATCGGCAGGCCGTTCTCGTCGTAGGTGTACCAGAGCATGAAGGCGATGTTCTGGACCACCGTGATGTGCTGGCCATGGCCGGGCCGTTCGGGGTTCCACCACAGGCCACGAGCAAAGGCGGCCTCGGCCGAACGGGCGCCAGGCAGGCAGCTTGCAGCCCGCGGGGCACCCAGCTGATCGCGCTGCGGACAGCTGCGGCTGGCCGCCTCGACCATCGCGGCCGGGATCGCGGTGGCAGTGACTGGATCGATGGCCTCGATGACCGCCTCGGCCAGTCGAAGGTCATTGCCGACCGCCGCGACGCAGCCCGGCCCGCCAAGTACATTGCCGCCCAGCGAGGCGTAGTAGCCGACGCAGGCGTCGGTCTGCGCAGTGGCCGGCTGGGCCAATGACAGCAGCGAATCTTCCAGCTCCAACAGCCCGCCGCCGTTGACAGTCACCGCGGCCACCGGGCCCGCGGCGCGCAGCGACACATGCTGCCAGAGGGCCTGGCCACCACTTTGCCGCCAGATCGGCCCTTCGATGCGGCTGGCCATGTCAGCCAGTGTCACGTTCGTCAGCAGTGCGCTGCCGCTGCTGTGCTGCAAGGCATCGGCGCCCAGATCGAGCAGACCGCAACGCTCGACAGTCAGCGTGCCCTGGTTCGCCATCAGCACTCCGCTCATCGCGCGCAGCTGGCAGTCGCTGAAGTTGAGGCTACCCTGATTGTCGAATACCGCGCCGCTGGCCGGGGAGCTGCCGCCGTTGACCAGATGCAAGCCGGTCAGGCCGAGCGTCGATCCGGCCGCCACGGCGGCAAAGCGCCGGCCTCCCAGATCGACTCGCGTCTGCGCGCCGATGATGTGCAACTCGCCAGTGAGCGCACCGAGGCCATCGACCAGATCGGCACCGGCGGCAGCGGCCGGGAAGCGAAACTCGCCGCTGGCCAGTTGCAGTTCCACCGGGACGCCGACCGCCGCGGCGGCCAGCAGCAGCTCGCCCAGCCTGGCCGCACGAGCCGCCGGATCGGTTTCGTCAACCACCTCGCCGATGACCGCCCGGCGCAGCGCCGGTGTGTCGTTGTCGAGCAGTGCCAGACGCAGCTCGGTCACCGGCAGTGCCAGCTGAGAATCGAGCACGACGCGCAATTCGCGGTCGGCAGCGACCAGCAGATCATCGCGCGCGCTGAGCTGCACCTGCTGTACACCGCCCTCGCCGTCACCCCAGTCCAGCTGCACCGCGCTGGCCAGCAGCCCAGCCGTCGGCGTGAAGGCCAGCGACAGGCTTGCCGGGCCGGCCAGATCACCCTGTCGCTCGAAGCGCAGGGACACGCTGCCACCCTCCATGAGCTGCAGCGGGCGTTCGACCAAGGCAATGCGCGGACCCGCGCCCACGACTACCGTGAAGCTGCGATCGACGCCACCGAAATCGCCCTCGCTGCTACCTGTGCTGTCGCTGTCGTAGCCAACCCAGTGGCCATTGGCCCAGTCCACCGGCGTAACCGGGTAGGCGTCCAGGCGGCGCCCGATCAGATCGACCGTGTCGATTTCCAGTCTTGCCGGGCCGGCCGGAAAGTCCGCCGGCAGATCGAAGTCCAGCAGGTAGCTGTCTTCCCGGTAGCGCGCAAAGCTGTTGCCGCTGGCATCCGGACCGCCCAGCCAGCGGCCCTGGTCGGCCGGCAGCTCGATGGTCGTACCGGCGGCACTGGTCAGGGAGAGCTTGGGTAACAGCCCGGCCTCGTTCTGGCCCGGATAGACCTGCGAGACACCGTCGCGACGATCGCGCATCGGTCGGTCGAAGCGCAGCAGGAGTCGATACCGCCCGCCGGGTTCGAGCGCCTGCGCCTGATCCACCTGCAGTTGCCGCAACTGCGGCGAGTTGGCGCGCCAGACCGAGCGCTGCAGCAACGCCCCGTCGGCAGGCTGGCGCAATTCCAGTGCGGCAGCAATGGCCGGGCCGGCGCTGTGATAGAGCAGCACCCGATGCGAATCGGCCAGTTGCTCGCGCACGCGTCGGATCTGGCTCTCGGGCAGGATGAAGCCATCATGGTGATAACCAAAACCGCCGTATTCGACCGCGCCGGTGTCGCCGGGCTCGATTTCCAGCGTCCAGGCCGGAATCTGCCAGACATTGGCAAAGTACTCCGCGGTCTGGCCGATACCTGATCCGGGGGTATCCGGGAGATCCGTGTAGACCCGCCCGAAAGGCCGCTCCGGCGTGGACGATATGGCCCGGTGATGGGATGAGAAATCCACTGCCAGCGCTCGCATGATGGCGTTGCGGCGGGAATTGGTGGTGCGGATCGTGAACAGTACCTGGGTAAAGGAATGGGCGTCGACGTAGGCCCGCAACTGGGGTTCCGGAGCCAGCCTGGATGCTGCCAGCAGCGCCTGGATCTCCGGTTCGCTGGCGGCCCCGATACCATGAAAGATCAGCGAGTTCGGGTTGCTGCTGGATTGCGTGCTGCTGGCCCAGTAGGGATTGTTGTTGCGGTTCAGATCCACCCCGCCGCGATGATCGGCGGCGGTGCTGAACACCCCATCGGTGTTGCGATGGTTCTTGCGCCGCATCCGGCCATCGCGCGGCCAGGCCGGGTTGCCAGGATCCTGCCCCTCCCAGATCCGCGCCGGCTCGGCCTGGGTCATCAGAAAGCCGTCGATATTGAGCACGGGGATCAGGACCAGGTTGACCTCTTCCAGCAAGTAGCGGTCCAGCCCGGCAGCGTCGCTGCTCTCGACCAGCGATTCGAGCAGACCCATGACCACTTCCGGGCTTTGCCACTCGCGCGCGTGGATGCCGCCGTTGATCATCAAGGCCGGCTCGGGTCGACCTTCGGCGCCGATGAGATCGGCATCGCCAACGCGGTAAGCCCAGATCTCGCGGCCCTCCAGCGTCTGCCCCACCACCTCGCCGTGCAGGCGCGGTGAGACCAATCGAAGGTCCTGCGCCCGCGTGTGCAAGCCCAGATAGCTGCGGAAGCCGTCGAAAGGCAGCGGCGTGTCCTGTGCCACCGGCACCGGATACCCCAGCGCAATGCGATCGGGGCCCACGGCGGTTTCGGTCAGTGTCTTGAGCTGCTGGGCTGACAGCTGCGCGCCGAGCAGGGCAATGCAGATCGCCAGTACAGGCGCTGCCCGACCGGCCTTGCTCAGCGAATCAACCACGCCCGGCTCTCCTGATCGAGCTGGAGCAGGAAGGCGGGATCAGCGGTGAGCTTGGCCACGTCGGCGCTCAGGGCCGGTGGTGCGGCACGGATCACCTGCAGCAATCGACGCCGCAGCAGCGGGTCGTCGGTCTGTTCCAGGCGCATGCGCAGGGTCTGCAAGCGGGCCGGATCCAGGCCGCGCGCGAGTGGCAAGATCGCAGCCGATCCCAATCGCGGATCGGCCAGCTGCGCGATCAGATCCTCGCGATCTATGCTGGCGGCCGTTCTGGTCTCGGACAGTCGCAGCGCGGCAACCAGCCCGGCCAGGTCTGATCGAGCCTGGGCCGCCGCCATCGCCTTGCCATAATGGGCTGATTTGCCTGCCTGCAAACCGTTCAGCCAGCGGCCGGCGCGGACCGGGTCCGCAAGCGCGATCGCCTTGACCAGTTCATCGGCATCGCCGCGCAGCAGGGCCAGCTCACCAAGCAGGTCGGCCAGCCGGGAATCCAGCGTGGTTTGTCCGATCGCATGCCGCAGCGCCTCGCGCTGGCCTTCGTCGGCACTCTCCAGTGCATCCAGATAGCCCACCGGCCAGCGCTTCTCGGCCTGGTAGGCGGCAATGAAGCGATCCGGATAGCGCAGCCAGCGCACGCCCTGCAGTCGCCGAACTTCGCGCTGCAGACGATTGAGCTGGCCCTTGGCAATCACATCCACTGGATAGACAGACTCCAGCACGTGATCGGCATGATCGTGCGGTTGCCGGATCTGCGGTTGGTAGTCGGCGATCTGCTGCAGCCAGGGCTGGTCGGCCAGGTCCGGTTCGGCTTGCTGGACCTGCAACAGCAAACCCAGCAGTGCCGGCTCGCCAATCTCCGGTTGCTTTGCGGTAAGCGCCAGCGCGCGCCGGGCCTGCATTGCGCGATCGTCCGCATCCGCCAGAACCGGCTGCCAGGGCAATACGGCCAGCAAGGCCGCCAGCACGATGGGCAACCACCGCCCCGCCCTCGCACCGCCACGGCATTGGATCATCGCAGTCATTCCTGACCGGGTTTAGTCCGCCCATGATCGCAGAATCGGCCGGTGTCGAGTACCGATGCGGCGGCTACGCGCAATATCTGGCTGCGCTTGGCCCGGCTAATAACCAAAATCACCGCTCCAGCGTGCTTCGATCAGCATCCACTGGCCGCCCTCGACGCGCCAGCGCGTGTCCAGCTGCAGCGCCCTGCCGCGCTCCGGCAGCACACCCCCGCTGCCGCCAGTCAGCAGCAGTTGCAGCGTCGCCGACGCGTGCGCCCCGCGCATTTCGACCTCGGTACCAAGCCGGGTCACGCCCACGTCGCGATAACGGCGGGTCAGGGCCGTCAGCATTGCGCGCAGTTGCAGTCGGTCGTAGTTGCCGCCCTGGCCGATGAAATCGTCGGCGATCGCGTCCATCAGCGTACCGATTTCGCCCGTCTCCCCAGCCTTTTGCAGCGTGGCGATGCGCTCGCGCAGGGCAGCCTCGTCGGGGTCGCCGGCGCAACCACCAAGGAGCAGGGCAGCCGTGAGCAGCAGTGCGGTGCGGCGATTCATGCGGGGGCTCCATGACGACTGTTGGGGCAGGATAGTGCAGTAGAAGCATGGGGCACAGGGCTCAGGGCATAGGGCTCAGGGCCCAGGGCCCAGGGCCAAGGGCCCAGCAAAGGCCAACTTGAGGCCAGTGTGGACGCTACCGACTGGCCATCGCGTTCGGTCGCGCCTTGATTCCGCTCTTGACTCCGCTGGGCCCTGAGCCCTGTGCCCTGGGCCCTGCAACGACACAGACCATTCGAAACATCCGACTGACTCGCGCTCGTAAGCCTGCATATACCTTGCCCACACGAAATTTGTCGCTATGCTCCATTGCAGAGCACTCGACCCGAACCGTTACGAGCAAAGGGGAACCCATGAGCAGCAACCCAGAACGCATCTGGCTGGCCAACTACCCGGATGGCGCGCCGGCCGAGATCGATACCAGCAACCAGCCGTCGATCGTGACGATGTTCGAGGAAGCCTGCCGCAAGTACCGTGACCGGCCAGCCTTCCACAGCATGGGCAAGACGATCAGCTACGGCGAGCTCGATACCCTCAGCAAACAGTTCGCCGCGGCCCTGCGCGGCAAGCTGGGGCTGGCCAAGGGTGATCGGGTGGCGTTGATGATGCCCAACATCCTGCAGTATCCGGTCGCCCTGTTCGGCATCCTGCGCGCCGGAATGGTGGTCGTGAACACCAACCCGATGTACACCCCGCGCGAGCTCAAGCACCAGCTGAACGATTCGGGCGCCAAGGCGATCATCGTGCTGGAGAACTTCGCCAGTGTGCTGCAGGAAGTCCGCGCCGATGTCGGCCTGGCCCATGTGATCGTCACCGGCGTTGGCGACATGCTGGGCTTCCCGAAGTCGCTGATCGTCAATTTCGTGTTGCGCAAGGTCAAGAAGGCCGTGCCCGCCTTCAACCTGCCCGGCCATCTGAGCTTCAACGAGGTGCTCAAGTCCGGGGCTGGCGCGCCATTGCCGGCGACCGAGGTGGGCCCCGAGGATCTGGCCTTCCTGCAGTACACCGGCGGCACCACCGGCGTGTCCAAGGGCGCGATGCTGACCCATCGCAACATGGTTGCCAACATGCTGCAGGTGTCGGTCTTCTTCGGGCCCAAGGTGGTCGAGGGGCAGGAGGTGATCATCACCGCGCTGCCGCTCTATCACATCTTCGCGCTGACCTGTAACTGCCTGGTGTTCATGAACGTCGGCGGGGTCAACGTGCTGATCGCCAACCCGCGCGACATGGCCGGCTTCGTCAAGGAAATGAGCAACCACAAGTTCACGATCATCACCGGCGTCAACACGCTGTTCAACGGCCTGCTCAACACCCCCGGATTCGACCAGCTTGATTTCTCCCACCTGAAGCTTTCGATGGGTGGCGGCATGGCGGTCCAGCGGGCGGTCGCCGAGCGCTGGCAGAAGGTCACCGGCTGCGCCCTGTTCGAGGGCTATGGCATGACCGAAAGCTCGCCGGTGGCGACGATGAACCGACCGGATCTGAAGGAATACACCGGCTCGATCGGCATGCCGGCGCCCTCGACCGAGCTGTCGATCCAGGACGATGACGGCAATCTGATGGCCCAGGGCGAGGTCGGCGAGATCTGCATCCGCGGCCCACAGGTCATGCGCGGCTACTGGCAGCGGCCGGAAGACACCGCCAAGACGATCACCGCCGACGGTTGGCTGCGCACCGGCGACATGGGCCGGATGGACGATCAGGGCTACTTCTACATCGTCGATCGGAAGAAGGACATGATCCTGGTGTCCGGCTTCAACGTCTATCCGAACGAGATCGAGGACGTCATCGCGACCATGCCCGGCGTGCTCGAGGTGGCCGCAGTCGGCGTGCCGGACGACAAGAGCGGCGAGGCGGTCAAGGTGGTCATCGTCAAGAAGGACGAGTCGCTCACCGCCGAGCAGGTCAAGGCCTTCTGCAAGGAACAGCTGACCGGCTACAAGCAGCCGCGCCTGATCGAGTTCCGCAGCGAATTGCCGAAGACCAATGTCGGCAAGATCCTGCGGCGGGAGTTGCGCGACGCCAAGTAGATGGGACGCCAGTTCGTCGGGTTGATCGGCCTGGGTCTGTTCGGGCTGATCGGCCTGTTGCTGGTTCGTGGCGCGCTCTACGGACCGCCCGCGGCGCAACAGGCCGTGGTGCTGCCGGAGGCGCCGGCGATCGATGTGGATCGCGCGGCGCAGGCGCTGGCCGAGGCGATCGCGCTCCGGACCGTGTCGATCGGGCCGGACCAGCCGCGGGAAGAAGCGGCCTGGTTCGCCCTGCATGACTGGCTGGTGGAGCGCTATCCGCTCGCTCATGACGCGATGCAGCGCGAGCTCATCGACGAGTTGACCCTGCTTTACACCTGGACCGGCACCGATCCCACGCTGCCGCCGATGCTGCTGATGGCACACCAGGACGTGGTGCCGATCAACATGGCCACGGTCAAGGACTGGACTCACCCGCCCTTTGCCGGCACGGTCGCCGATGGCCGCATCTGGGGCCGTGGCGCGCTCGATGACAAGGGCTCGCTGGTGGCGCTGATGGAAGCGGCCGAAACGCTGCTCGCGCATGGCCAGCAGCCGCAGCGGACGGTCCTGCTGCTGTTCGGGCACGACGAGGAGATCGGCGGCGCCGGGGTGCAGGCGGCGGTCGAGTTGCTGCGCCAACGCGGCGTGCGGCCGGAACTGGTGCTGGACGAGGGCTACATGGTGCTGGCCGAGTTTCCGCTGACCGGCCGGCCCACCGCGATCATCGGCGTGGCCGAGAAGGGCTATCTGACTCTCAAACTGACCGCGCCGGCCGCCGGTGGTCACTCCTCGATGCCGCCGCGCGAATCCGGCGCGGTGCGGCTGGCGCGGGCGATCGTCGCACTGGAAGACAATCAGATGCCCGGCTCGCTGGCCGACGCACCGGTCGCGGACATGCTGCGCGGCATCGCCGCCGACATGCCCTTTAGCCAGCGCGTGCTGATCGCCAACAGCTGGCTTTTCGGCGGCCTGATCGACGCCCGCCTTTCAGCCAGCCCAGGCGGCAACGCCACTCTGCGCACGACCACCGCACCGACGATGCTGGAAGGCTCGATCAAGGACAACGTGCTGCCGCAGGCGGCCAGCGCGCAGGTCAATTTCCGCATCCATCCACGCGACAGCAGCGACAGCGTGGTCGAGCATGTGCGGCGGCTGGTGAGCCCCTTTGGGGTCGAGGTCGAAGTGCCCGATGTGGTCCTGCGCAGCGAGCCCTCGCCGATCTCGCCAACCGACACGCGCGCCTGGCAGACCCTGACCGCACTGGCCCGCTGGGCCGGCGACGGCGCCCCGGTCGCCCCCGGCCTGGTCATCGGCGCCACCGACGCCCGCCACGTCACCCCGATCAGCGACGCCGCCTATCGCTTTCTGCCGATCATCGCCACCCCGGCCGAGATCGCCGGCTTTCACGGCACCGATGAGCATCTGAGCGTGGCGAATATGGGAAGGATGGTGGAGGGGTATGCGCGGTTGATGATGGGGTTTTAGGGTTTGGCTTGGTGGGAGCGCGGTGGTTTGAAGCGTGGTTGCTTCGGGGGACTGCTTTACGTTTTACGTTTTACGTCAGTGTGCGGCTGCACTTCGGCTGGATACTCAGTTCGCGGCGAGCCAAGTCGGAACCCCGAGTTGTACTCGGGCGGGTTGCCTCGGCGCTTCACTTGGCTTCGTTGCCGCAAGTTCAACTCGGGGTTCCTTGAAGCCACGTGCCGCGCCCCGGGTGCGCAGCACCCTTTGGAGTGCGATGCTACGCATCGCTTTGGATGCTCC
>DAIMJK010000147.1:3267-8850 GCA_036722245.1 Lysobacterales bacterium | reverse complement strand
TCCAGATACTCGCGCACGAGCTGATTGAGGCTCTTGCCCATCGCCTGGGCCGCCAGTCGGGCCTGCGCCGCCGTGTGCTCATCGACCGAAAGGGTCAGGTTCATCTTCGTATCCACTAGATGCGTGCGCACAGGTTACGTTTGAGAAACATCGGGTGCAAATTCAGCGGCGGCGGTGCGGCACGATGGCAAACTTCGGCATCAGGCTAGTGATTGCCTTGCGACGGTGCGGCGCGGATTGTACAGGCCGCGGCCGGTCTACATTCATCGGCAACTACCGCCGATGTCGCTTCTGGCGTCCTTTTGCGTATGTCGAGAGGTTCCAGCAGCTGCTGCGGTATCGTGGTTGCCGCTGCCATGTCGCCATCCCGCACAACCTCATCGAAGCCGTGGTCGCGCACCACATCGCCGGAGGTCAGCTCATGTCCCGTTCCGCTGTATTGGGTCGAGTCGTCGGATTGTGGCGCTACCCGGTCAAGGCAATGGCCGGCGAAGTACTGAGTCAGGTCCACGTCGGTTGGCATGGCCTGGCTGGCGACCGTCGCTGGGCCTTCATCCGCGACGGCATGACCAGCAGCGGTTTTCCCTGGCTGACCTTGCGTGAATGTCCTGCGATGTCGCGCTACCAGCCCCGACTGCTCGATGCGTCGATACCGGATCGCTCGCCCGCCCAGATCCTGACGCCAGACGGCGACACCCTGGACGTCCTGCGCCGGGTGATCGACCAGCGCCAGGGTTGTCTGGGTGTCTACGGGACGACCGTCCAGCCAGGCCTGGTCGAACTGGGCGACGCCGTCCTGCGTGCCGAATGACGCCCGCGCTACGCGGGTACCTGATGACACCGTAATGAGATTCGCGCTTCCGCTGCCCGCTACGCAGCGGCGAACGGTTTCACGATCTGGGCGCCCGAGGTTCAGCCGGTTGCGATTCAAACTGATGTTTCGGGGGGCTGGTGGTTGCAGGGCCCAGGGCCCAGCGAGGTCAAGAGCCGACTTGAGGCCAGTCAAAGCACGACGGCAGCGCGAAAGATTCCGCACTCGCCTCACGTTGGCTCCGGACTGGGCCCTGGGCCCTGAGCCCTGGGCCCTCAGTCCCTTGCAGGTTCCTCAAGACATCAGTTTGAATCGCACCCGCTTCAGCCCCCGTCATGGCCCCCACCCCCGTCCGCGCTACAATGCCCGGCTTGTTCACGCCGCCCGGGAGAGCCGCGCATGACGTCCACTACCCTCACCGCTCCTGCGGTGATCGATCGCGACTACACCCTCGAACACAAGTACCTGCGTACCGAAGGGCGGATCTACCTGTCCGGGATTCAGGCGCTGGTGCGGCTGCCGCTGATGCAGCGGATGCGCGACGCGGCGATGGGGATCAATACCGGTGGTTTCGTCTCCGGCTATCGCGGCTCGCCGCTGGGCGGGCTGGATCTGGAGCTGTGGCGGGCGCGCAAGCATCTGCTGGCTTCGCATGTGCAGTTTGCGCCGGGTCTGAACGAAGATCTGGCCGCCACGTCCGTGTGGGGCACGCAGCAGGTCAATCTGTTTCCCGGCGCAAAGTACGACGGCGTGTTTGCGATGTGGTACGGCAAGGGGCCGGGCGTGGACCGCGCCGGGGACGTCTTCAAGCATGGCAACGCGGCCGGTACCAGCAAGCATGGCGGCGTGCTGGTGCTGGCCGGCGACGATCACGCCTGTCGCTCCTCGACCCTGCCGCATCAGTCCGAACACGAATTCATCTCGGCGATGATGCCGATCCTCAACCCGGCCGGGATCCAGGACATTCTGGACATGGGCCTGCTGGGCTGGGCGATGAGCCGCTTCTCCGGTCGCTGGGTGGGCTTCAAGACCATTGCCGAGACGGTCGAGAGCTCGGGCAGCGTGAATGTCGATCCGCATCAGCTGGACATCGTCATCCCGACCGACTTCCCGCTGCCGCCGGGCGGCTTGAACATCCGCTGGCCGGATCCGCCGATGGATCAGGAGCTGCGCCTGCACCAGTACGCGATGCATGCCGCGGTGGCCTTCGCCCGCGCCAACGGCATCGACCGGGTGGTGTTCGATTCGCCGCGCGCTCGCCTAGGTATCATGACCACCGGCAAGAGCTATCTGGACGTACTGCAGGCGCTGGAATATCTGGGCCTGGACGAGACCGCCTGCCGCGACATCGGTATCCGCGTCTACAAGGTCGGCATGACCTGGCCACTCGAGCCCGAAGGCGTGAAGGCCTTTGCCAAGGGGCTGGAAGACATCATCGTGGTCGAGGAGAAGCGCTCCTTCATCGAGGCCCAGATGAAGGAACACATGTACAACTGGGAGCATGGCCAGCGGCCGTCGATCGTCGGCAAGTACGACGAGGCGGGGACCTGGGTGCTGCCAAGCATCGGCGAGCTGACCCCGGCGACGATCGCGCTGATCATCGCGCGCCGATTGGGGCGCTTCCACAGCTCCGAGCGGATTGCCGAGCGGGTGCGCTGGATCGACGCCAAGGAAGCCGAGCTGAAACTGCCGCGGGCGACTTTCCCGCGCGCGGCGCACTTTTGCTCCGGCTGCCCGCACAACACTTCCACCAATGTGCCGGAGGGCTCGCGCGCGGCCGGCGGCATCGGTTGCCATTACATGGTCACCTGGATGGATCGGCGCACCGAGACCTTCACCCAGATGGGCGGCGAAGGGGTGCCGTGGATCGGCCAGGCGCCGTTCACCGAGACCGGCCACATCTTCCAGAACCTCGGCGACGGCACCTATTTCCATTCCGGCTCGCTGGCGATCCGCGCCTGTGTCGCGGCGAAGGTCAACATGACCTTCAAGATCCTCTACAACGACGCGGTTGCAATGACCGGCGGCCAGCCGGTGGACGGCACGCTGCGAGTCGAGGACATGGCCCGCCAGTTGCGCGCCGAGGGCGTCGGCAAGATCGTGCTGGTCAGCGATGCGGTCGACAAGTGGCGCTACAACTCGGAGCTGTCGGCCACCGGCGTAAGCCTTGAGGATCGTGACGATCTGGATCAGGTCCAGCGCGATCTGCGCGACGAGAAAGGCGTGTCGGTCATCATCTACGAGCAGACCTGCGCGGCGGAGAAGCGGCGCCGGCGCAAGCGCAAGCTGATGGATGATCCGGCCAAGCGCGTGTTCATCAATCCGCTGGTCTGCGAGGGCTGTGGCGACTGCGGCGTGCAGTCCAACTGCGTCTCGATCCTGCCGCTGGAGACCGAATTCGGCCGCAAGCGGGCGATCGACCAGTCCTCGTGCAACAAGGACTATTCCTGCGTCAAGGGCTTCTGCCCGAGCTTCGTCACGGTCCATGGGGGCGGTCTGAAGAAGAGCAGCGGCGTGAAGGCCGAACCGGACTTCGCCAGCCTGCCGGCGCCACAGATCAAGACCGATCTGAGCCAGCCGTGGAATGTGCTGATCACCGGTGTCGGCGGCACCGGCGTGGTCACGATCGGTGCCCTGCTCGGCATGGCCGGGCATCTGGAGGGCAAGGGCGTCAGCGTGCTCGACCAGACGGGCCTTGCGCAGAAGGGCGGCGCGGTGACTTGCCATGTGCGCATCGCGGCGCAGCCGAACGACATCCATGCGGTGCGCATCGCCGCCGGCGAGGCCGATGTGGTGATCGGCTGCGACGTGGTCGTCGTGAACGACTACTGGGCGCTGTCGAAGATCCGGACCGAGCGCAGCCACGCGGTGATCAACAGCTACGAATCCATGCCCGGTAGCTTCACCCGCGATCCGGACATGCAGTTCCCACTCAAGCAGATGCTCGATTCGATCGGCCTGGCGCTGGGGCACAAGAACCTGGAGGTGCTCGACGCCACCGACATCGCGATCCGCCTGATGGGCGATTCGATCGCGACCAATCTGTTCATGCTCGGCTATGCCTGGCAGCGCGGCCTGGTGCCGGTCAGCTTCGACGCGCTGATGCGGGCGATCGAGCTAAACGGCGCGGCCGTGCCGATGAACAAGCGCGCCTTCCAGTGGGGCCGACTGGCGGCGCACGATCTGGCGCAGGTCCAGGCCGCCGCCGGCATCGGCGACAGCGCGGTCGAGGTGGCCAGCACGGTTACCGAACTGGCCGATCCGCTGCGGCTGTCACGCAACATCGAGGAAATCATCAAGCGTCGCGAAGCCTTCCTGACCGACTATCAGGACGCCGACTACGCTCGCCGCTACACCGATCTGGTCGGCCGCGTGCGGGCCGCCGAGCAGAGCGCAACGCCCGGCCGGCGCGGTCTGAGCGAGGCGGTCGCGCGCTATCTGTTCAAGCTCATGGCCTACAAGGACGAGTTCGAGGTGGCCCGGCTCTACACCACCGGGGATTTCGAGAAGCGGATCAATGAGACCTTCGCCAACCACGAGCAGATCCGCTTCCATCTGGCGCCGCCGCTGCTGGCCAAACGTGACCCGGTCACCGGTCATCTGCGCAAGCGCGAGTTCGGGCCGTGGATCCTGACCGCGTTCCGCGTGCTGGCGAAGTTCCGTCGTTATCGCGGCACCTGGCTGGACATCTTCGGCCGCACCGCCGAGCGCAAGATGGAGCGCCAGCTGATCGAGGACTATCGCGCCACGGTCGAGCAATTGATCACCGGGCTGAACCAGGACAATCATGAGCTGGCGGTGGAAATCGCCTCGATCCCCGAGCACATCCGCGGCTTCGGCCACGTCAAGGAAGCGCACTATGCCGGGGCCAAGGCGCACTGGGACGCGTTGATGCAGCGGTGGGCGGCGGGCGATACGGCGCGCAAGGTGGCTTGACTAGCGAGGCCCAGGGCCCAGGGCTCAGGGCCCAGTCCAGAGCCAACGTAAGGCGAGTGTGGAGTTCACGGCGATCGTGTTTTGACTCGTCTGGAGTCGGTTCTTGACCTTGCTGGGCCCTGGGCCCTGGGCCCTGGGCCCCGAGCCTTGGGCCCTAGGACCACTAGACCCTCCAAAACATCAGTTTGAATCGCACCGCCGGGATTTCTCTAGCCCAGCACCGCGTCGATCCGGTCCAGTCGTACCGCGATCCGGTCGTACTGCTGGCTGCGGCCGACAACGAAGCCGTCGGCAACTTCGGTGACCAGCATTGCAACGTTGCTGCCGGCGACCACCAGGGTCACGCCCTTCTTCTGGCTGCGGCTGTTCTCGAGGGAAGTTTCCAGGGCATTCATGGTCTCGCTCCAGGCAGGTAGGGACAAGCTGACGCCGGCGCCAACCAGGGCGGCAGCCAGTGGCCATCGGGTCAGCAACTTGCGGCGTTCGGCGTCGATCTCGGAGGAATCGGTTTCGGAGAGGGCTGTTTCGGTCATGGCGTACAGGGCTGGAATGCCGCGCGATTGCGGCTGCCACGCTATACGCGGCTGGCCCGACCGCGGGGACAGGCGAGGCACAGACTCGCAGCTATTGCCCTTTCTGGGCCCTGTGCCCTGGGCCCTGGGCCCTGCGCCGCCAACTCGCAAGGCCGCCCCGAACCCCGAATCACTGTCCACGCCCGCCGCCCTCTGACGTATACTTCGGCCTTCCCGTTGACCAGACCAGGCACGCCGGCCCGCCGGACGGTGTGGAGGATGACCCGTGACGAACCACGATGCGACTTTCTTGCGCCATTTTTC
>DAIMJK010000147.1:0-3257 GCA_036722245.1 Lysobacterales bacterium | reverse complement strand
TCCCAGATCATTGCCGGCCTGATGGTATTTACCATCGTGCTGATCGTGCTGGCCTGGTTCATGCACCGGGGCTTCTACAGCGATGAAGGCCAGGGCGCCAGCAGTGAGCGCGCCGAATTGCGCAACGCCAGGATCGAAGAGCGAATCAGACCGCTTGGCCAGGTTTATGCTGGCGAGACGGGTCGTGCGGCGATGCTTGCCCAGGCCGAAGCGGCACGCCAGGCCGCGGCCAGCCAGGTGGCCTACGGCGGCACCACCGATGGTTCAGTGATCTACGCCAATCTGTGTGGTGCCTGCCACACCGCCGGTGTTGCCGGCGCGCCCAAGCTGGAGCAGGCGGCCTGGAGTGAACGGATTGCGCAGGGCATGGACACGCTGGTCCAGAAGGCGATCGAGGGCTATACGGGATCGGCCGGAATCATGCCGGCGCGCGGCGGCAACCCCGCGCTGACCGACGAGCAGATGGCCGCCAGCGTGCAGTACATGGTTGACCAGTTGCAGTGAGTTGCGGGCCCGGGTCGACAACGACCCTGGACGCGCACGGATGATGCGTACTGGCCTGCTTCGGCTTCTTGGCTGCGCGCTGTTGCCCGCACTGGCTGGCTGCGACCAGCTTCCGCTGAGCTCGCGCGCGCTGGATTACGACGCCGCCGACCTGTGTGCGGGTCGGGCCGTCCCGCTGCATGCGATCCAGGGTAGTCAGGCGCAGTCGCCTCGCCTGGGTGAGCGGGTGGTGATCGAGGCCGTGGTGGTGTACGACGCCATCGAAACCCTTGGCGGTGTGTTCGTGCAAGCCAGCCAGGCTGATCGGGACGGCGATCTGGCCACTTCCGAAGGCCTGTTTGTCAGCATCGACGGCCCACCGCCGCGGCTGGCTCGCGGCGACGTGCTGCGCGCCGAAGGGCTGGTCGAGGAGCGCGGCCCGCGGGGCGCGACGATGACCACACTCGGTGCCCTGAGCGGTCTGCGCGTATGCGGTCAGGCCGAAAGCCTGCCCGAACCGACACTGCTCGAACAGCCGCCGCTGGCCGCCGGTGGCTGGGAAAGACTCGAAGGCATGCGGGTGCAGATCGAAGCACCGCTGACCGTCATCGATCAAGGCCTGCTGTTCCGTCGTGGCCAGCTGGTGCTCTCCTTCAGCGGCCGGCAATGGCAGCCCACCGAGCTCGAAGCGCCGGGCGAGGCGGCGCGGCTGCTGGCGGCGCGCAACGAGGCCAACCGGATCGTCATCGATGATGGCAGTCTGGCCGAGGCGCCGGAGCGCATCGATTATCTGGACGCCTGGCCTCGCCCGAACCGACCGCTGCGGATCGGCAGCAGCCTGAATTTCGTCAGCGGTGTCCTCGACCAGCGTGAAGGACAGTATCGGATCTACCCGGACGCGCCATTGCAGATCCGTCAGGCGCCTCGGCCGACGAAGCCGCCTGGGGTCGCTGGTCGGCTGCGCCTGGCGAGTTTCAACTTGCAGAACTACTTCAACGGCGACGGCCAGGGTGGCGGCTTCCCCACCGAACGCGGCGCCGCCAGCCGGCAGGAGTTCGAGCGCCAGCGCGACAAGCTGCTGGTCGCGCTGGCAGCGCTCGATGCCGATCTGTACGCATTGCAGGAAGTCGAGAACGATGGCTTTGAGCCCGACTCCGCGCTCGCCGAGTTCAGCCGGGCGCTCGACCAGCGTCGCGGTCGGCGGCGCGACTATGCGCCGTTGCGACCGACTTCCGACCGCCTCGGCGACGATCAGATCACGGTCGGGTTGATTCACGACCGCAGGACCCTCGAAGCGGTCGGCGAAGCGGCGGTGCTGAGCGATCCGCCCTTCGATCAGGGGCGGCCGGCGCTGGCCCAGCGCCTGCGTGAGTTGGTCAGCGGCGCGGAGTTCACCGCGGTGGTGGTGCACTTCAAGAGCAAGGGTGGCTGTCAGGACGCGATCGGTGCGGACGCCGACCAGAGAGACGGCCAGGGCTGCTTCAATCATCGGCGCAGCCAGGCCGCGCGCGTGCTGGCGAACTGGCTGGCTGGAGATCCCACCGGCCAGGGCACAGACAACCAGATCTTGTTGGGTGACTTCAATGCCTACGCCCGGGAGGACCCGATCCGCTTGCTGGAGAACGCGGGCTATCAGCGTGCCGGCACCGACACGGCGCATTACACCTATGTCTTCCGCGGCTCGGCCGGCAGTCTCGATCATGCCCTGCTGAGCGCCGACCTGGCGCCGCAACTGGCCGGTTTCGGCGTCTGGGACATCAATGCCGACGAGTTGGTCGAGGCCGACTACAAGCTGGAGGGACGCAGCCGGGAGGCGCGCCGGCTCTATCAGGCCGAACCCTGGCGCAGCTCCGACCACGATCCGCTGCTGCTGGGCCTGGATCTGCAGGCACCGCTCGAAGCCGCCGCTGAAACGCCATGAGCTGGTTTGAGCACGGTCAGACTGCGATGCTCGCCGGTCCGGTCGGCGTGCTGGAAGCGCGCTATGGCCGACCGGACGGGGACTTGCAAGGTATCGCGGTGATCTGCCATCCGCACCCGCTGTTCGCCGGCACGATGGACAACAAGGTCGTGACTACGCTGGAGAAGGTCTTTCTGGCCCGCCATTGCGGCACCTTGCGCTTCAATTTCCGCGGCGTCGGTCAGTCCGCCGGCGCCCACGATGAGGCCCGCGGCGAGATCGATGATCTGGCCGCAGTGGTTGAACACGCACGGCTGCTGGAGCCGGAACTGCCGCTGTGGCTGGCCGGCTTCTCCTTCGGCAGCTATGTGGCCGCTGCACTGGCCGAGCAATCGGCGCCACGCGGACTGGTCACGGTGGCGCCACCGGTGAGTCGCTGGGGCTACGCCGGTCTGGGCCCGGTCGATTGCCCGTGGTGGGTGGTGCAGGGTGATGCTGATGATGTGGTCGACCCGCAGGCTGTGTTCAGCTATGTGGCGGCGCGCCCGGAGCAGCCGCAGCTGATCCGGCTCGATGGCGCTGGGCACTTCTTCCATGGCCGCTTGATCGAGCTGCGCGATCGGCTGCTGGCCGCACTGGAGGAGGACTCGCCGGCGTGATCGAGGGTGCGCCACTGTCGCCGCTGGCGGCCTACGATCAGGGTATCGACGCGGGACGCTGGCAGGACGATCACCATCAGCGGATCGCGGTCACCGAGCTGGAGCGGCTCTACTACGCGCTGCTGGCTGATTCCGGCGAAGGGGTGTTTTCGCGCGTGCTGGCCCGATTCCAGAAGCCGCGCGCAGTGCAGGGTCTGTATCTGTGGGGCGGTGTC
>DAIMJK010000146.1:0-8862 GCA_036722245.1 Lysobacterales bacterium | reverse complement strand
GCCAGCTGCTTTGCTGCTGACCCGCCGGCAGCGCCAGTGTGGCCAGGCCGGTGGAGTCGCTCAGTTGACTTTCGGGGCCGGGGCGCAGCCGCACTTCCGCGCCAGCCAGCGGACGGCCATCGCGCAGACCGGTGACCCAGCCGTGCAGATTGCCGGCATCGACCACCGCGTCCAGACCCAGCGCGGTCACCTGCAGCCACATCGCGCTGGCACTGCGGTGCTCGGGCATGCGCGCATCGGCCAGCGCCGCGGCCGGTTCGATCTCGATCAGCAGGTGGCCGTGTTCGCCTTCCAGCCAGGGTCGCAGGTCCAGCGCGGTGGCGGCCATTTCTTCGACCTTGGCCTCGATCCGGCGCGTTTCCTGCAGCAAAGGAGTGCCCGGAAGCTCGCGCGGCAGCGGCTTGCCGTCGTCCCACTTCAACTCGGCCGAGTGCAGCCAGGCCGGCCAGTCCGACACCTCGACCCGATGCACGCGCAGCTTGACGCTGGCCAGGTTGACGCTGTGGAAGACCAGCCGCGGTGGGCCAAAGGGGTCGACCGTAATCAGGCCATTGTCCGGGACCAGCAGGAGTGCCGGACTGGCACCGACATCGAAGCGGAAGTCGCGCTCGCCTTCGATCGTCTGGCCATGAACGTCGGCGAGCGCGGCATCCAGCCGCACGCGGTAGCTGCGCTGTCCCGGTTTCAGGCCGGAGATAGCCAGCGTGTTGCCCCAGTTCTTGACCAGCAGCCCTTCCACCGGCGGGTCGATCCGGACCAGCGCGTCCAGATCCTGATCCTCGGCCAGGCGGTTGGACAGGCGCAGGGTGAAGTCGTCGCTGGGGGTGCAGCCCCGATAGCCGCAGCGCTGCTCCAGCACCGTGAAGGGCCCGAAGGTTGTGAAATCGAAACGCTGCTCGGCGGGCGTGGTACGCGGGCCTTCTGCAGATGGCGCGCCGGCGCCGATCACCACCTCGATTCGGGTCGCGGCAGGCAGTCGAGCGGCAGCCTTCAGCGCGACGACGCGCTCCGGCTGAACCGAACGTAGCTGTGCTGGCAGCCCGGCCGCATCGATCTCCTCCGGACTGGCCAGCCGCAGGCCCGGCAGGGCCGTTCCACCCGCGCGCAGCTGCAGATGCGGCATCAAGGCCTTGCCATCAACGCGCTGGTCAAAGCCGAGCACGATCAGCGGCTCGCGGCTGACAGACTGGCCGCTGGGTTGCGACTGCAACAGCTGCGGCGCGGTCGTCGCGAATTCCCAGCTCAAGGGCGCGGCAGGGCTGCTGCCGTCGGCGGCGCGGGCGGCCGGATCCAGGCTGGCGGTGAAGGCGGTCGCCATTGGCAGGCGTGCCGCTGCCGGTTCAAACAGCAGGGTCCGTGTGCCGACCCAGCGCCATTGGCCGGGCACGTCCGGCTGCAGTCGCACCGGCACCCCGGTCGCGATGCTGTCGTCATGACTGCTGACCGCGATCATCGGCCGATCGAAGCTGATGCTGAGCTGGCCGGCGATGTGCACCTCGCCCTCCGGCCCGTAGCGCAGTACCTCGAAGGGGCCCTGTGGTGGCGGTGGCTGCGGCCGCTCGCGCTCGTCGACTGGCGGGAACTCACCGGCGATGGTCAGTCCGGTTCGCGGCGCCGGCTGACTGCCGGGGCGCATTGCGAAGTCCTGCCGGTCGGCGTCTTCGGCCTGAAGCGCGTCGAGTCGGTCGAGCAGGGCGTTGGTTGCTGCTTCGGACAGCGGCTCGGCGTCGGCCAGCGGCGGTCGCTGGTAGGCCTGCTCAGGCGGCTGGCCATCGCGCACGGTGCCGGGGAAGCTGTCGAGCTGAATCGAATCCTCGACCGGCTCCGACGCGTCGCTCAGTTGCACTGCCCTGCCCATGCTCGTCTCCCGTCCGTGGCTGGAACCGCAGCCGGTCGGCGCCAGCAGCAGGCCCGGCAGCAGCATCGCCAGCAGCAGTCGACCGGCCCAGCATCTTGATCCGTCGCCCATCAGGCTTGCTCCGCGCTTGGCAGAGAGCAGTCTAGCTGTGGCGGCGACAGGGTGCGAGTCGGTACGGTGGTTCAGAGGGCCTTTGTGGCTCAGGGACCAGGGCCCTGAGCACCGGCGTTCGCACTCGTCGGGTCACTAGCCGGCAATCCCGGAGCATCTCGCCTCGACTCGTCGCGGCGGTGTCTGGCCGAGTCCGGGGATGCGGTCGGACAGGCGGGTAATGATGCCGTCGGCACGCCAGTCGTATATCACCTTGAAGGCGAGCACGCGCGGTACATATTCACGGGTCTCCTTGTAGGTGATCGTCTCGATCCACAGGTCGATCGGCAGGTCGTCGCTGCGCGGCCATCGTTCAACCGCACCGGGGCCGGCATTGTAGGCGGCAGTGGCGAGGATGATCTGGTCATCGAAGCGTTGCATCAGTTCGGCCATATAGGCACTGCCCAGAACGATGCTGTCGTCCGGGTCGGTCAGGGAGTAGCCGCGCAGACCTAGCCGCTGCGCCACGCCGCGGCCGGTGGCCGGCATCACTTGCATCAGACCGAGCGCACCGACCGAGGAACGCGCGGTCGGATTCCAGGTGCTTTCGGCCCGAATAAGGCCGCGTACCCAGGACGGGTGCAAACCGTTTACGCGGGCCTGCTCACGCGTGCGCTCGGGCCAGGCCATCGGAAAGCGGGCGCGATACCAGTTGCGCGTCTCGGTGCCATTGAGTGCCCAGACGGCGGCGTCGTGCCAGTCGACCGCGGCAGCCTGCAGGCCGGCTTCGCGGCGCAGTTCCGGGCTCCAGTTCTGCAGCCCGTACCACCATTCGCGGAATGCGCGTGTGCGTTGTCCCTGGGCCCACCAGGCCAGCGCCCGCTGCAGGGTCACATCCGGGCTGATGGTCGGATCGGCGCGCGCTGGCGTGCCATCACAAAGTGAGTAGGGCGCATCGATCCGGTCGGCCGCGAGAAAGCCGTGAAAATTCGCTTCTCCTGCCGCCAGGGCAAACCAGGCCTGCGCCTGCTCGGGTTGACCGTTGATCTCGGCCAGCCGTCCGCCCAGATAGCTCCACTGCGACTGGGCCTTCCGGGATTCGGACAAATCTGCCAGGGCACCCAGTGCCGCTGCATACTCGCGCCGCTGGATCGCCGCGCGCATACGCCATGCCCATGCCTCATCGTCCAGGTGAGCCGGGTCCATACGGGCAAACCACGGCGTCGCCAGCGGCAGCCGATTGGCCGCGGCATAGACAGCGATCGCCCGCTGCATCGTTCCCTGCTGGTCGGCGCTGAAGCCATAGCGGCTGGACAACTTGCTGCGGTGCGTCTCGGCGGCTTGCGGGTCCTTGCGCGCCAGTCTGGCAACCGCTGCCGTGATCGCGTCGGTCAGTTCTGGATCGATGGGCCATTGTGCCGCCGCACTCAAGGCGCTGGCTGGATCGGCGTGCAGCGCGTAGCTGCGTTCGACCCAGGCGCCGCGTGACCGGACAAGGCGTGTACGCAGGCTGCGCGCCAGGTCGAGCTTGCGGTCATCCAGGGCGGTCTGGAAGCGCTCCAGCACCATCGCCTCGCTCAAGCCGCCACGGGCCTCCAGCCAGTCAAAAGCTGCGCTGCAGGCGGGGGTAAGTTGATTGGCGCGCCGATAGAGCTCCACCGCTTCGGCGACGCCGACCTCCTGTTTGAGTGCCAGACGTGACGCAAGGATCCGGCAGTCGGTAGCCAGATCGCCGCTCTCGGCCGCCAGCAGCACGACCTTGGCATGCGCAGCGGTCTTGCTGAACTGCTCGATCGCCTTCTGCCGCAGCGAGCGCTCCAGCCGCCCTTCCGGATGGCGATCGACAAAGGCCTGCACGTCCTCGATGGGCGCCCTGCCCAGGTTGCGGTCGAGTTCGGCGTGTTGCAGATAGGCCAGCAGCGGGTGGTCGGTGCTATCCACCTGCCATGGCTTGCCCGCTTCGGCGGCCTTGAGCAGGCGCTCGAAATCCGGCTCGGACGCGCCGACGCCGATGCTCGCAACGGCACAGCAGAAGGCCAGCACTGTGCGAAGTCTGACCATGCTCAGCTCGAGGTGCATGTGCTGACCAGTGCTTCGCTGCGCGCTTGCTCGAACACGCCCGCCTCGGCGTTATCGAGTCGGTCGGCGTCGGCGAACACGATCCGGGCCACATAGTTGTCGCCGGCCGGGTCGCGTACATTGGATAGCCCTTCGAACTGCAGCAGTTGGCGATCGCTGTCGCGGTAGGTCACGTCGATGCCCGACACGAACCAGCCGAGCACGCCGCTGAGGCCGAGCCGAAAGACACTGGCCGGTTCGCCATCGACCGTCGTGCCGCGGGTCTTCTGGACCTTGAAGCTGTACACCGACAGGCGGCTGGGAACCAGGAAGTCCAGCGGCAGCTTGCGGCCGGACTGGAGGTCGCTCCAGTTGCGACGCACGAATTCGTCGAAACCGGCGTCGGCCACGGAGCGGCCGGTCAGCTTCAGGTGTTCGCTGCGCCGCTCGGACTCGGAGCCTTGCTGGACGTAAACCAGACCAGCACCGCTGCCATTCTCCAGCCCCTCGGTGTAGTCCAGCCGGGCGTCGAACATCTCGAAACTGGGCTTGAGGGCATCCACCTGATGGTCGATCTGTTTGCGGGCGAAGGCTGGTCCCTCCGGACAGCGATACAGGACCAGGCGCTCCTGCGGCGCGCCAGCTGCGTCCAGGATCAGGTAGTGACTCTCAAGGTAAAGCACCGAGGATGCGTCATCAGCGTCATAAGCGATGCCCTTGTAAGTAACCACTTGAGCCAGCGCTGGAGTGGCAAGCCAGGCAAGGAGAGCCAGCAGGGTGATCGGCACGGGACTGGCCAGGCGCGATCGAATGGAGCGGGGCGGAATCAAGGGGAGCATGCACTCTCCACGGAGCGACGGTGTGCCTACAATACAGTGACGTCGCGTCAAAGGTTGTGAGCGAAACAGGGATTCGTTACGGCTGAAATGGTTCGAGCGCCCAGGGCGGGTCAGGGGCCCAGAGGTCAGTGCCCCGAGCCCAGGGTTCAAACCAGCCGTGGACCAGCGCGCCGGATGTCGGTGAGCTCAGCGATCCGCATCGAGCAGGCCCAGCTAGCTCGGCCTTGATCCGCTGGGCCCTGAGCCCCGCTCTTCCTGACCATCACCCTCGGCCCTCAGTCTTGTGCTTGAGACAAGCTCGAAACCACTCGGGCTAGGCTAGGGCGCACCGTGGTTGGCTGCCAGTGGCGCTCCGTACAATTGCAGCTGCGCGGCATCGGCTCGCAGTTGCTCGACCATTAGTGATGCGCCGTCCAGATTGAGGACGCTGCGTGGCGTGGAATCCGGATTGAGCTGCTCGGCCAGGCAGCCACTGATGTTGACCCGCCGCAGCTCGGCGCGACCCCGGTTGAGCAGCGCACAAGCGATCTGGGCGTCCGGATGTCGGGCCGACAGACGGTTGTCGACGAACTGACTGTCCTCGATCAGCATGTTGCCGTTGTTGAGCAGCACGGTGGCGTACAGGGCGTTGGCGTCGACCAGGTTGTAGCCGATCTCGCTGCCGCGGATTTCCAGATGGCCATCGTTGCGGATGATCGCATCGCCACGCTGGGCGGTGCTGTGGTCGACAATACGGACCCGCCGCAACACCAGCGTTCCCTCGTTGTGGAGGGCACCGGCCGAACCCTCGGCAAGGGTCACGGCGTCCAGATGCAGGCGTCCTTGCGGAGCCACATGCAACAGCTGGTAGTCCTCGGTCGCATAGCGGCGCAGTTCGGCGCCATTGCCGCGGATAAGCAGATCGCCCGTTATGCTGGGCAGGCCAGTGAGTGTTTGACCCGAACTGCTGGGTTTGTCGAGCACGTACAGACCCGGTGCCATGTCGATCAGATCGGCCTCGGGAGTGCTGTTGCTGTGCTCGATTGCGGCAGCAAGTTGAGCCGCGTCATCAACCATGTAGACCCGCGCAGCAGCAGGCGCGGTGTGCAGGGCCAGCATGCTCAGGAGCAGTAGCGGCAGTTTCATTGGACGTTCCCGTTTGGACTCCCCGGGACGCTAGAGTGTTGGCTGAATCTGGAGTGAACCATCTACAGAAAAGTGCAATACTTCAGGCAATCGGTGCAGGTTCGTGCTCAAGCGAAATCTTGAAGGATGACTTCAAGCATCTGATTTGATTTGTATTGTATTCGTCATGGCTTGGTGCCTTCGCGCTCCGTCGCAGCTCGGCTGCGGCCTTGGTGTGGCTGATATATCGACGCTATCACAACTCCGCATGTGTCGATTGTGCGCTTTCGGGTGAACATCCGTTCACCAATAGCGTGACGTGCCGCACAGCTTGCGGTTGCTTTTGTGGACGCGGCCGCTGGCGTGACCCTTCAGGGTTGTGGACCGTCTCTGCCCGTACAGGGGCTGATTGTTTCGCACTGATGGGGACGCGGCCGCCGGCGCGAACGCGACTGGCGCGTAGATCGCCGCGCCACGCGCGCCGGGACCGCGCTACTTCCGGATCGTGGGACTGCGCTAACGCACTGGCCAAGCTCTTCTGGGCCCTGGGCCCTGAGCCCTGAGCCCTGGCATTTCCACTGGCTACTGTAACAGGCCACTGGAACTGCTCCTAGTACCGCCGCCACAACGCATGCAGCACGCCCTGGAACTGGACCCGGCCAGGATCGAGGATCTGGGCCGGGTAGTTCGGGTTGGCCGCCTCCAGCACCAGCGGTGGGCCGGTGCGGCCGAGGCGCTTCAGGGTCGCCTCGCGACCGTCCACCAGCGCGACTACGATGTCGCCGCGGCGCGGATGGCGATCGGCGTCGATGATGACTCGATCGCCGTCGAGGATACCGGCGTCGATCATCGACTCGCCGCGCACCTCCAGCACGTAGGCGTGGCCGTTCGGACACAGGCCAGGCGGAATCTCGATTCTCTCGGAATCAAAGCAGGCCTCGATCGGCCGCCCGGCGGCGATCCGCCCCAGTAGCGGCAGGGTGGGGCGGGGATCCTGTGCCTCGGCGGTCAGGCGCACGCCGCGGGCCAGGCCGGCCATCGGTTCGACCAGTCCGGCATCGACCAGGGCCTGCACCTGCTTGTGCAACGAGCCTTTTGAGCTCAACCCCAGATACTGGCAGAGTTGTGTCAGCGTCGGCGGTGGCTCGCCGCTTTCCTGCCACTGGCGCAGGGCGGCCAGCAGGCGGTGTTGGGCGGAGGTGAGCGCTCGGACCTTACTGGAAGGTGTTTCGTTCTTCATTTGTTCTATACTGCTGTTAAAAGAACGGATGTAGAACGACATGAGCATAGCGGCCCGTTCGCTTCCCGTCGAGCCCCGGCTGGCTCCGGTGCAGGCGCTGCATCGGCATCTGCAGCGGCGGCAGGGTGATTCCCTGACCGCGGCAGTGACCTTGCCCGGTCAAGCCGGCCGTTTCGAGCCACTGCCGGCCGAGCTGCATCCGGGCTTGCGCTCGGCTCTGCTTGCGCGCGGCATCGAGCAGCTTTACGCACACCAGGCGCAGGCCTGGCGCTGCGTGCATGGTGGCCAGGATCTGCTCATTGCCACCCCGACCGCATCGGGCAAGTCGCTCTGCTACAACCTGCCGGTGCTGCAGGCGGCGCTGGAGCGGCGTAGCAAGGCGCTGTACCTGTTTCCGACCAAGGCGCTGGCGCAGGACCAGGTGGCCGAGTTGCTGGCGCTCAATCGCGCCGGCGAGCTGGGTGTCGGCGCCTGCACCTTCGATGGCGATACGCCCTCGGACGCACGCAAGGCGGTCCGCACCAAGGCCGACGTGGTGGTCAGCAATCCGGACATGCTGCACAGCGCAATCCTGCCGCATCACACCAAATGGGCGCAGTTTTTCCGCGCGCTCGAGTTCGTCGTGATCGACGAGTTGCACATCTATCGGGGTGTGTTCGGCTCGCATGTGGCCAATGTGCTGCGCCGGCTGGACCGGATCGCCGCCTACTACGGCGTGCGCCCGCGCTATCTGATGTGTACCGCCACGCTCGGCAATCCACTCGAACACGCGCAGCGACTGGTCGGTCGCACGCCGCAGCTGATCAGCGAAAGCGGCGCGCCGACCGGCGATCGGCATCTGTTGTTCGTCAATCCTCCGCCGCTCAATCCCGATCTGGGTATTCGTGTCTCGAGCCGCTCGCAGGTGACGCGGATCGCCCGCCAGGCGATCAAGCTGGGGCTGAAGACCCTGGTATTCGAGCCGTCGCGCTTGATGGTGGAAGTCGTGACCAAATACCTCAAGGACGTCTACGATGCTGACCCGCGCCGGCCGGAGCGAATCCGCGCCTATCGCGGTGGCCATCTGCCGGACGCGCGGCGGCTCACCGAGCGCAAGCTGCGCGCCGGCGAGCTCGATTGCGTGGTCAGCACGTCGGCGCTGGAACTGGGCGTGGACGTGGGCGCGCTGGACGTGTGCATTCTGGATGGCTATCCGGGCAGTGTGGCGGCCACCTGGCAGCGGTTGGGGCGAGCCGGTCGGCGCCAGCAGGCGGCGCTGGGTGTGCTGGTCGCCGGCAGCGACGCGCTCGACCAGTACGTCGTGCGGCATCCGGAGTTCTTTCTCAGCGCCAGTCCCGAGCACGCCCGCATCGCACCAGACCAGGAGCTGATCCTGTTCGACCAGCTGCGCTGCGCGGCCTTCGAGCTGCCCTTTCGCCACGACGAGCCCTTCGGCGGCAGCCCGCGCAACGAGTATCTGGCGGTGCTGGCCGAAGACGGCGTGCTGCATCGAGATCGCGATCGCTATCACTGGATCGACGACAGCTATCCGGCCCAGGCGGTCAACCTGCGCTCGGTCGCCGACGGCAACTTTGTCGTGGTCGACCTGACGGACGGCAAACAGGTGATCATTGCCGAAGTCGACTACAGCAGCGCCGCGCTGACCCTGTATGAGGGCGCGATCTATCTGGTCC
>DAIMJK010000145.1:6474-8908 GCA_036722245.1 Lysobacterales bacterium | reverse complement strand
CCACGCCGACTTCAATCACGGTCGTGGCAACCAACAGGTCCAGCTCGCCGGCGGCGAAAGCCTGCATCGCCTCGCTACGCTCGCGGCCACGTTGCCGCCCATGGACCAACCCGACCCGCAGTTCCGGCAGGCCGGCGGCCAGTTCGGCATGCAACACCTCGGCGGCCTGGGCCTCGACCTGCTCGGATTCCTCGATCACGGTGCAGACCCAATAGGCCTGGCGGCCGGCACGGCAGGCTTCACGGACCCGCTCCAGTACTTCCTCGCGGCGGGCCTGGCTGACCGCCACGGTCGTAATCGGACTGCGACCGGGCGGCAACTCGTCGATCACCGAGACGTCCAGATCCGCGTACAGGCTCTGCGCGAGCGTGCGCGGGATGGGCGTGGCGGTCATCACCAGCTGATGGGGACAGCGACCGGCGGCGACGCCCTTGTCGCGCAGACCCAGCCGTTGATGGACGCCGAAACGATGCTGCTCATCGATGACCACCAGCCCGAGGCGCTTGAAGCTGACCTGTTCGGTCATCAGGGCATGGGTGCCGATCGCCACCGGAGCACCGTCGGCAATCGCGGCAAGGGCCTGTTCGCGGGCCTTGCCGGTGACCTTGGCCGCCAGCCAGACCGGATCCAGACCGAGGCGTTCGAGCCACTGCGAGAGGTTGCGCCGATGCTGCTCGGCGAGCAGCTCGGTCGGCGCCATCAGCGCCGCCTGATGGCCGCTTTCGACTGCTGCCAGCATGGCCAGGGCGGCGACGATGGTCTTGCCCGATCCGACATCACCCTGGACCAGCCGCAACATCGGCTGGCTACGCGCCAGATCGGCGCGGATCTCGTCGAGTACGCGCTGCTGGGCAGTGGTGAGCTGGAACGGCAGGCTGGCACGAAGGCCGCTCTGCAACTGACCCGCGCTACGCAGCACCGGTGAACGCATGCCATCCAGCCGCCGGCGGACCAGCCGCAGGCTGATCCGATGCGCGACCAGCTCTTCCAGCGCCAGTCGCCGCCGGGCCGGATGGTCGCCTTCACTCAAGCCAAGCAGATCGGTGCCCGCAAGCGGTTGATGCACGGTGCGCAGCGCACTGCCGAGTGACGGCAGCGCAAGCCCGCGCAGGACCTGACCATCGAGCCATTCGAGCTCGTCGTCAGCCGGCAGCAGTTCGAGTGCCTTGTGGACCAGCTTCTCGATCCGCTCGCCACCGATACCCTCGGCCTTGGGATAGACCGGTCGCAGCCGCTCCTCGCCGTCCGGATGCTCGTCTTCGGTCAGGAAGCGATAGCGCGGATGAGCCATTTCCAGACTGTGGACGCCGCCGCGGACTTCGCCGAAACACAGCACGCGCTTGCCGGCGACGAAGGTATGCACCTGCGCCTGGTGGAAACGAAAGAAGCGCAACACCACGCCGCCGGTGCCGTCATGCAGGCTGACCAGCAGCATCCGGCGCTTGCGCGCCACGATCTCGGCCACCTGAACCCGGCCGACGATCTGCACCGTCTGGCCGTGCTGAAGACTGCCAATGGGCCGCACTTCGGTGCGGTCCTCATAGCGCAGCGGCAGGTGGACCCAGAGGTCGCCGACGGTGCGCAGGCCAAGGCGCTCAAGCGCCTCGCGCGCGTTGGCGCCGATGGTCCCGAGTACGTCGATCGGCTGCGCCGCACGCGCCTGCCAGTCGGCCGAGATCGGCGGCGCTGGCATGCGCATGGCCTTCGGCGTGTTGCTCACTGTTTCGCCCGGATCCTGACGGCGGACTACAGCACCAGGATGCCGTCCATTTCCACCCGCGCGCCGCGCGGCAGGGCCGCCACGCCAATTGCCGCCCGGGCCGGATAGGGCGCGTCGAAGTAGCTCTCCATGATCTGGTTGACCTGCGCAAAGCAGGACAGGTCGGTCAGGAACACATTCAGCTTGACCAGCTGGTGCAGACCACCGCCCGAGGCCGCACAGACCGCCTTCAGGTTGTCGAAGACCTGCCGGATTTCGGCTTCAATATCGCCGCTGACCATCGTCATCGTTACCGGATCGAGCGGGATCTGACCCGACAGGTAGACCGTATCGTGGACCCGCACGGCTTGCGAGTAGGTGCCGATGGCGGCGGGCGCGCGGTCGGTCTGGATGATGCTGCGGCTCATGGCAGTCCCTCTGGCTGAAATCTCATTGGCGCTGGACGACCTGCACCACCGGCAATCGACGCAGGCGGCGCATGACTTCGCCCAGATGTTGCCGGTCGCGCACTTCCAGGGTGAAGTACATCGTCGCACTGCTGGCGTCGCGCTCGCCGTACTCGACGTTCTCGATATTCGCCTCGGTCTCCGCCATCGCGGCGGCAACGGTGGCCAGCACACCCGGCTTGTTGGCGGCCTCGACCCGCAGTACGACACGGAACTCGCCCTCGATGTCCTGATCCCAATCGACCCGCATCATCCGCTCTGGATGCTT
>DAIMJK010000145.1:3980-6464 GCA_036722245.1 Lysobacterales bacterium | reverse complement strand
CAATCCTCAGGGCATAGACCACGTTCTCGAAGATGGTCATCGGGAACGGGTTGGGACGCTGGAAGACCATGCCGATGCGCTTGCGCAACTCGATCACGTTCGGACAACTGGTCTGATGGATGACCAGGCCCTTGCCGGCGCTCAGGAAACCGACGATCGGATCGCCCGGTATTGGGTGACAGCAGTTGCCGAAGCTGACCACGCCACGCTCGGCACCGCTGATGCGCACCACTTCGGTTGGCCGGTTGCGATCCCCTTCGTTGAGGCGTTCACCGCGGGTCAGTTGGCGCGCCACGACCGCCGGCATGCGATTGCCGAGCGCCAGATCGGCGAGCAGCTCTTCCAGCCGCTGGGCCCGGTTTTCGCTCAGCGCCGCTTCGATGCGCTCGGGTGAGACGTCATCCAGACTGGTGCCGAGCGCATCCAGGGCGCGATCGAGCATGCGTGCGCCCAGACCGACCGCGTCTTCATGCTGCAGGTTCTTCAGGAAGTGGCGAATCGCCGTGCGCGCCTTGCTGGTCACGACGAACTCCAGCCAGTGCGGCTTCGGCGACGCGCTGGGCGCGGTGATGATCTCGACCGTCTGGCCGCTGGTCAGCCGCGTGCGCAGCGGCTTGAGCTGCTGATCGATGCGCGCAGCGACCGCGTGATCGCCGACATTGGTGTGCACGGCATAGGCAAAATCGATCGCGCAGGCGTTGCGCGGCAAGGCCAGAATCAGGCCCTTCGGACTGAACAGATAGACCTCGTCCGGGAACAGGTCGACCCGCACATTGTCAAGAAATTCGATCGGATTGCCGGCTTGACGCTGGCTGTCCAGCAGTCCCTGCAGCCATTCGCGGGCGCGGTGCTGGGCGGAGTTGGCCGGACTGTGGTCGGCCTTGTAGATCCAGTGCGCGGCGACGCCGCGCTCGGCCACGGTGTCCATCTCCTCGGTCCGGATCTGCACCTCGATGGGTTGGCCGAAGGGTCCGAACAGGGTCGTATGGAGCGACTGATAGCCGTTCGCCTTGGCGATCGCGATGTAGTCCTTGAAGCGCCCCTCGACCGGCTTGTAGAGATTATGCACCGAGCCCAGCGCGCAGTAGCACTGCATCACACTGCCGACCACGACGCGAAAGCCATACACGTCCATGACCTGATCGAAGCTTTTGCGCTCGCCCTGCATCTTCTGGTAGATGCTGTAAGGCGTCTTGATCCGGCTGACCAGCCGGGCCGGCACGCTTTCGGCTTCAAGCCGCTGCTTCATCGCCTCGGCGATCTTCTGCATCGGTTCGCGCCGGTTGCCGACCAGCTTGCGCAACTCGGCCTCGATGACGCGGTGGCGGAAGGGATGCAGCGCGCGGAAGCCCAGTTCCTGCAGCTCGGCCTTGATCCGGTTCATGCCCAGGCGCTGTGCAATGGGGGCGTAGATTTCCAGTGTTTCGCGGGCGATGCGGCGGCGGCTGTCCGGGTTCATCGAACCCAGCGTGCGCATGTTGTGGAGCCGATCGGCCAGCTTGATCAGCATCACCCGCAGATCGCGTGCCATCGCCAGCAGCATCTTGCGGAAGCTTTCGGCGGTGGCCGCCTCGCGGGTGGCGAAATCGACCTTGTCCAGCTTGGTCACGCCATCGACCAGATCGGCGACGGTGGAGCCGAATTCCGCTTCCACCTCTTCCTTGGTCAGATGGGTGTCTTCGAGCGTGTCATGCAGGATGGCGGCGACCAGCGTCTCGCCATCCAGGTGCATGTCGGCGAGGATCCGCGCCACCGCCACCGGGTGAGTGATGTACGGCTCGCCGCTCTTGCGCATCTGGCCCTGATGGACCTGCGCCCCCAGCCGGAAGGCGCGGTCTATTGCGTCCCATTGGCTACGACTGAGATAGCTCTCGACCTGCTGCTGCAGTTCGATCACATAGTGCGGTAACAGCGCCTCGACATCGGTCGAGGCATCAGATGCGGGCGGCGCGGCTGTGGTCGGGGCGCTCATCCCTGCGAGCCGGCAAGCCGGGCGCGACGCTCAGTCGTCGCCCGTGCGGCCCAGATCGTCTTCGACCTCGGCGGCAGCCCATTCCAGCGCCTCGCGCTCGGCGGCCTCACGCTCGCGCTTCTCGACCTCGGCCAGCAGTGCGTTGTCGATACGACCTTCGGCGATCTCACGCAGGGCAAGCACGGTCGGCTTGTCCTCATCCACGTCGACCAGCGGCTCGGCGCCCTTGGCCAGTTGACGGGCACGTTTGCTCGCCATCAGCACCAGTTCAAAACGGTTGTCGACCTGAGTCAGGCAGTCTTCGACGGTAATACGGGCCATTTACCATTCCAGCAAGGTTGCTAAGTCAACTGAGTAGGCTACCAGAGTCGTACCGCTGCGCCAATCGCTGCGGTGCAGCATTGGTGAGTCGGGAGCGTGAATGCGGCTGTGGGGTGCAAGTCCGGGTGATGTTTCGACGCATGTGCTTGAACTTCAGGGCCCAGGGCCCAGGGCTCAGGGCCCAGGGCTCA
>DAIMJK010000145.1:0-3970 GCA_036722245.1 Lysobacterales bacterium | reverse complement strand
GAGAGCGAGGTCAGCGTGTCCGAGGCGGCTCTTGACCTGCTGGGCCCTGGGCCCTGAGCCCTCAAAACCACGCAAGCCATCTGAAACAACAGTCTGGCTCAGAGCCTGGCGCTGCCGGGTCAATAGTTGCCCGGCGCAATGCACCACATGAAAGACTGAATGTCGATCATGTCGCGCGGCTCGAGGTCCTTGAGCTCATTTTGCAGGTAAGTGCACAGCTGCAGCACGCTGCTGTAGGTCTGCCAGTTGGGCTGCGGCCGGTAGTTGATCTCGAAGCCGCACACCTCGGCCGCGTGCTGGGTGATCGTCGGTTTGACGAACATGTGCGACTGCGGCTGACCGAAGTAGAGAAAGTAGGTCGCGGTGGTCCATTTCGCCGCGCCGATGTCTTCCAGCACCCCGACGAAAGCCTTGAAGCGGCCCTCGATTGCGCGCTCGCCGTGAAGCAGGGCCAGCAACGAGCGGGCGAAGCGCTCGCGTCTGCCCGCATCGCTCAAACCGTCCTTCAGCGCCGACTTTTCGTTCGGAAAGACCAGGTTGGTCGCGTTGAGCATGCGCCGTGCCCGCGCGCAGATCTCGTCATGGTCGCCGGCGTCGAGCAACTGCTTGCAGGCGCCGTGATCGAGCAACTCGGCCATCTGCAGACGAGCCTTGTCCTTGTAGTTTCGCTCATGCTCGGCAAAGCGCTTGCCGTGGAAGCCGCCGGGAAACTGACTCAGGAAGTAGGCCTTGGCCTGCTCGATACCGCGGTAGCGCGAAGTGTCCGAGTTGGCCCGCAGCTTGAGGCTGTCGAGCAGCGGATGAGCCGCCTCGGCACCGGTGATGCGCTCGGGTTGAACGTGGCTGAGCGACAGCTTCTTTTCGCCCACGCCGACGAAAAACGCCCGCACTTCACCGCAAACACTGTTCTCCAGTACTTCCCCGAGCCCCCACTCGGTCAATCGCGGGTGCCGAATCCTGTCGCCCTTGCGAAAGCCAATTGCCATGCGCCCCATCCTACGCCATTCAGCGCCAAATCTCCCGCTGCAGAAATGCCAGCACCCGGTTGTACCAGTCGATCTGGTTCTCGACCCGCTGCAGTGCGTGCCCCTCATTGGCGTAGAACTGCGCCTCCGGCGCGCGGCCGGCACCTCGCAGCAGCAGCGCGAGTCGATCGGCGTGCTCCGGATGGACGCGTCGATCGCGCAGGCCGTGGCCGATCAGCAGCGGCTGGGTCAGCGCTTCGTAGCGGTACAGCGGCGAACGCGCCTGCAGCCGCGCCAGATCAGTGGCCGGATCGCCATAGAGTCGCTCCTGCAGCGCCCGCTGCAAGGGATCGTCGTTCCAGTCCGAGCCGACAAAGCGCAGCAGCAGGTCGGTCGGCGCGGCATAGGTCGCCACGCAGCGGACCTGACCAGGGCGCAAGATCGCCAGCATCAGCGCGCTGTAGCCGCCATAGCTGGTACCGACGCTGCAGACCCGGTCCAGATCCAGCCGGGGATCGCTACGGAGCTGATCGAGGGCGCTCAGCAGATCCCCCTCGATCGCTGCCCCGACCTCACCAAAGGCCGCGTCGCGAAAGGCGCGGCCGTAGCCGAGCGAACCGCGGTAGTTCACCTGCAGCAAGGCGAAACCCGCCCTCGCCAGCAACTGCACCAGCGGGTCGTAACCGCGATGGTCGCGCACGCCGAGCGGCCCTCCGTGTGGCAGCAGCAGCAGCGGCAGCGGGCGCTCCGGGCCGTGGATCTGCGGCGGCAGGGTCAGATAGGCCTCCAGCGGCCAGCCCTCGGCGCTGCGCAGGATCAGCACCTCGCTGCGCAACGGCGGCAGCGGGCCATCACGGCACCAAGGTTCGGCCGGCGCAGGCAGCGCGCTGGCATGCGGCGACGGAACGGGACAATCCAGCCACGGCCGGAGTCGACCGACCAGCGTCGGTGTCTCACCAGCGGCGCGTTGCAGCCACCAGCTGGCGGCCGCCGGATCGCCTGGGCGATCGAGAAAGTAGAGCCAGTGGCTGCCATCGGCACTGACCCGCGCCAGGTTCAGCGCAGCCCCCGGGTGGTGCTGCTGCAATTCGTCCAGGCGCTGCTGCAGCGGCGCATCGATGCCGCTGCTGCGCAGCATCCCGCGGTCGAAGTGACGCAGCGCCAGCGGCTGGCGGTCGTGGTAGCCGAGTACGACGCCGACCAGATCCACCGCGGTGACGGGGCAAGCCATGACTGGATGATCGGCGGCCGCAGCAGGAGGTTCATGACACATCCGAGCCAGGCTATCGCCCGCGCTGATCGCCGCCAGCGTCGTCGGCGCGCTGCCGTCGAGCGGATAGCGGCGCAGCTGGCGGCTCGGCAGATCGGCATCGGTCAGTGCCAGCAAGGCATCGTCGACGATCGCCAGAGCGTCCAGATGGGTACTCAATGGTGTTTCCAGCAGCGGCGCTGGATCGCCGGCGCGGGTCGGCTGGAGCAGCTGGTAACCGTCTGCACTGCGACCCAGGGCCAGCCTAAGCTGCCCCTGCGTATCGCTCAGCCAACCCAACTCGTTACGCACGACGCCATCCAGCCGATGGCGGCGATGGAGCTGGCGGGTGTGGATCTGCGGCGGCTCCAGGCGCAGCCGGTAGACCTCGATCGCGTCTTTGCCAGTGGGATCGTCAAGCCGGCCGAACAGCAGGCTGTCGGGGTCTTGCGGCAAGGGATCCACGACATAGCCGGCACTGTCGATGGGCAGTCGACGCAGCCTCAGGGCATCGGCCTGCTGCTCCAGCCGCAATACTTCCACCCGGCCGGCTCTGCCCGCGCCACGGCTGACTGCCAGGCAATCCGGACCGCACCAGAGCAGGCGCGCATCGGCATCCAGCCGGATGCCGGTCGGATGGCGCACGGCGCTGGCCGCATCGACCAGCACCAGGCGCAAGGCCTGATCGGCACGTTCACCCAGCGCCAGCCAGTGTCCGTCCGGCGACAGGCTGACC
Organism: Lysobacterales bacterium; assembly: GCA_036722245.1. Lineage (GTDB taxonomy): Bacteria > Pseudomonadota > Gammaproteobacteria > Xanthomonadales > SZUA-5 > JAWLAT01. The sequence continues at coordinate 1,020 of DAIMJK010000145.1, read as the reverse complement.
AGAGCCAGTGCCGGCGGTCGGAACAGCGCCCGGGTCAGCGCAGCCGGCGGCACCTCCGGCTGCGGCGCAGTAGCGGAATGGTCGTCACCCGGGTCGCCGAGACGGCCCTCGAGCATCCAGGCCTGCCACTGGGCCGGAAAGGGATCGACGCCGCGGCCTTCGTAGCGGATCGGCCGGGTTGCCAGCAGTTCGGGGTGGGTTCGGTGCAACAACGGCAACCAGCGGCTGCTGCGATTCTCCCAGCGCCGTCGCAGCTGCTCCGAGCCAGCCACCTCGGCAATCCGCAGATCACCGGGATAGACCAGCTCGCCGGCGCGCAACTCGATCGCGCGCCGCAATCCTGCCGGCAGATCCAGCAGCCGGCGATCGGCCAGCTCGATCCGCACCAGACGGTAGTCTCCGGGCTCGAGTTGGAGCACCAGCAGACCGCGCTCGCTGCCTTCGACGCCTTCCTCGACCGGCAGCGGCAGCGCATCGGCGCGTAGATCCGGGCGCAGCCGCAGCAAACTGCGTTGACCCTCGCGCCTGAGCACGATCTGACCCAGTGCCAGATCGCTGTCGATGACCAGCAGCAGCACCGCGCTGGCCGGATCAGGGCTTTGGCCCGGAGCCAGCACACGCCAGTGGGCCTGCGCATCGATCGGCAGGCAGAACACAAGCGCCAGCAGTAGCCAATGCCGGCCCACCCCTGATGTCCGCGGTGGACGTGGCAGGCGCGGCGCAGGGTAGCTCAGGCGATGCGGCGCCATTGTCCGGGCGTCAACGGGCCGAGCGGATGCGGGCCGATCTGGCAGCGGATCAGGCGCAGCGTCGGTAGCCCGACCGCGGCGGTCATTCGACGCACCTGCCGATTGCGACCCTCGCGCAGCACGATCTGCAGCCAGGCGGTGGGCAAGTGCTTGCGCTGGCGGATCGGCGGTTCGCGCTTCCACAGCCAGCCGGGCGCCCGGGCCAGCAGGCGCACCTCGGCCGGCCGGGTCGGGCCGTCATTGAGTTCCACCCCGCGGCGCAACCGCTGCA
>DAIMJK010000144.1:4376-9040 GCA_036722245.1 Lysobacterales bacterium | reverse complement strand
GTCGGCATCGACCTGGTCGCCAGCGACCGGGTGCCGGTGACCATCGACAGTAGTGAGGCCGCCGCCGGCTATGGCCGGGTGGACCTGTGGTGGCAGCAGCGTGGTCTGTTCGGCCAGCGCCAGCTGAGCCTGGGCCTGCGGCTGGACAATGTCTTGGATAGTCGCCATGCCGGCTCGGTGATCGTGTCCGAGCGCAACGGTCGCTACTATGAACCGGCCGCGGGGCGCGAATGGGCGCTGGCGCTGGGTTGGGACTGGTGAAACGGCATGGCCGACCTGCAAAGGCACATCGAAGCGTTCCTGCAGCGCTGGCCCGAAGGCCGGCTGCGGGTGGGCTACAGCGGCGGTCGTGACTCCAGTGTGCTGCTCGCCCTGCTCGCCGCCAGCGCTTCCGCACGAGCACGTGACTTGCGCGCGATCCATGTCGATCACGGCCTGCATCCGGAATCCACCCAGTGGGCGACGCATGCGGTCGAGTTCACACATTCCCTGTCGGTGCCCTGCGAGGTGGTCCGGGTAGACCTGCGCGAGCGCAGCGAGGTGGGTATCGAAGCCCGCGCGCGGGCGGCCAGGCGCGAGGTCTACGCGCGCTATCTGGAAGCCTGCGACTGGATCCTGCTCGCTCATCACCAGCGCGATCAGGCCGAGACGCTGCTCCTGCGTCTGTTCGCCGGCGCCGGGCCGGCCGGACTGGGCGCGATGGCCGAAGTGACGAGCTTCGCCACCGGCCGGATCGGTCGACCGCTGCTGGCCATTGCCAGCGCCGAGATCCAGACCTGGGCCGAAGCCCGACAACTGGAATGGATCGAGGACCCGGCCAACCGCGATCATCAGCACGACCGCAGTTGGCTACGTGATGTGCTGCTGCCGCCCCTCCGCGAGCGCATTCCGGTCATCGACCAGCGCCTGGCTCGGACCGCCGACTGGCTGCGCCAGCTTGATGGCCTGCTGGGTGCATTGGCCAGGGTCGAACTGGGCAAGCGATCAACCGCCCCGAACCGACTGACGCTGGAAGACTGGTTCGATCTGGCCGAACCCCTGCGTTTCGAGGTCCTCGCCACCTGGCTGAGGACGCTCGGCCTGCCCCGTCCCGGCGTGGTCGCTTTCGGCCAGATCGAGCAAGCTCTGATCGGCGCCGGCCCGGACGCCGATCCGCAGTTCCCCTGGGGCGACGGCCAGCTGCGGCGCTATCGGCAGCAGCTCTATTGGCTGCGGTGCCAACCACGCTGCGTATGGCCGGACCAGATCGCGGGCGTACTGGGCCAGCCGATGACGCTACCGGACCAGCGCCACCTGCTCAGCGAGCCCCTGGCAGGCGCCAAGGCCGACCCCGGTCCGTACCGGGTCACCCGAAGGGTCGGCGGCGAGCGCTTCCGACCCGCCGCCCATCGGCCCAGTCAGGCACTCAAGAATCTGCTGCAGGACCTGGCCATCCCGCCCTGGCGCCGGCAGCAGCTATTGCTGATCTGGCTCGGAGAGGAACTCGCCGTCGTGCTCGACGGTGAGGACGGGAGGACCTTGCTGCAGAGCGAATCACAGCGGCAATGGCGGTTTCGGATCGGTAACGGCGGCGATTGGTAACGCCGCAGGTGGTCCGGGCCCTGAGCACTGGCCCCTGGCCCCTGGCCCCTGGCCCCTGGCCCCTGGGCCCTGGGCCCTGAGCCCTGAGCCCTGGCCCCTGAGCCCTGTGCCCTGGGCCCTGGGCCCTTGCTTCTAAGCACGTTTCACCAAGCTTGCGGACCAGAAAGGGCAATTCACGGGCACCGTCGTTCAGGCCCTAGCTAGAGTCGCGACTCTATGATTCGCCTTTATGGTGGTTCCCAGAGCGGTTTGCCTGGGTGCAATCCGCCTTGGAAATGACCACCTCTACCCCCTCCGGGTGACCGGAGCACTGGGTGAGACCGCGAGAAGCTCCGGACATAACGAATGCGTCCCGGACCTTCAGAACGATCGCGAATGACTTCCACCGCCGCTACGACGAACCGTGCATCGGATCGCCGCAGGGGAATGCGCATCCGATCCTGCTCCAGGGTCGATATCGCAGTGACTGGAAGCATCCGCAAATGAGGAACAGCAATGACTCTGGAATGGATTCTCTGGCTGACCAGCATTTTGCCTCAGCCGCACGCCGACAGTCTGTGTCTGACCACGACCGTCTATCTCGAAGCCCGCAACCAGCCCTTTGAAGGTCAGGTTGCCGTCGCCGAAGTCGCCCTCAACCGCCTGGACAGCGGCCGTTATGGCGACAATCTGTGTGGTTTGCTGCTGCAGCCGCGCCAGTTCGCAATGACCCTCGTGCCGCAAAGCTACAAGTTGACCAACGCCGAAGCCTGGCGCCGAGCCTGGGATGCCGCGGAACGCGCCATCGCCGAACATCAGGCACCTCCCGGCACCAACAAGCGGTTGAGTCAGGGTGCCACCCACTTCGTCGCCTACGCCATCGCCAGTCCAACCTGGGCTCACGGCAAACCCCTGGCGACGATTGGCGACCACAGCTTCTATCGGGTGCGCTGAAGCAGGGCCCAGGGCATCACAAGCCCCTCTGGGCCCTGCTCTTCCTATGGCATCATCCCCGCATGAACCCTGAACTCCGACGCTATGGTTGTGACATCGAGATCGGCGGACGTCGGCTCTTCGTGCGGGCGGCGCGGGGGCCGGGAGAGGTCGAGGGCGTCGAACCGACCGGATTGCTGTTGATCCATGGTTTTCCGACCTCTTCTCATGACTGGCTACCCATCTGGCTCAAGCTGGCAGCACGCTATCAGTTGCTTGCGCCAGACCTGCTTGGACTGGGGCTGTCGGAGAAGCCGTTCCCGCACCGCTACACCATTCTCGAACAAGCCGAGCTGATCGACCTGCTGCTGTCACAGAGCGGGATCGCGCGCTGGCACATCCTCGCCCACGATCTGGGCGATAGCGTCGCGCAGGAACTGTTGGCGCGCCATCAGGAGGGCAGACTGTCGGTGCAGTTGGGTGGTCTTTGTCTGCTCAACGGCGGCATCCTGCCGGAAGCTCATCGACCCTTGCTGGTCCAGCGCCTGCTCGCGTCACCGATCGGCCCGCTGATCGTTCCGCTGCTCGGTCGCGCCGCCTTTGAGCGCAGCATGCGCAAAGCCTGCCGCCTGCCCTGGCCCGAGGGCGAACTGGATCGCGCCTGGAAGATCCTCTGTCACGAAGAGGGTCGGCGCGTTCTGCCCTCCCTGCTGGCGTACATTGCCGAACGCCGCCAGCACCGTCGCCGCTGGCTGCGCGCGATGGGCGAGTGCGACTTGCCAATCCTGCTCATCAACGGTCCGGAGGACCCGGTTTCGGGCCGCCATCAGGCCGAGCGCTTCGCCGAACTGCTGCCCGCCGCCGAGGTGCGCAGCCTGCCCGGCGTCGGCCACTACCCGCAACTGGAAGCCCCGGGCGAGGTGCTGCAGGCCGCACTGGCCTTCTACAGCAAGGTCGATCGCAAGGGCAGCGCCTCAGGGTCCGTCTGACGCGTTCCACGGTCCGCGGATCTGATTGCGACCGCGGTGCTTGGCCAGATACAGGCGCTGATCGGCAGTACCGTAGAGTGTTTCCCAGTCGACCCCATCATCCGGGCAAAGAGCAAATCCGCCACTTATCGTGAGACTCAACCGCTGTCCTTCGAAATCGAAACCGAACGCCTGCACCTCGGTACGCAAGCGATCGCCAAGGGCCTGCGCCGAGGCCGCGTCAGCACCGACACACAGCAACAGGAACTCCTCGCCACCGACCCGTGCCAACAGATCTTCGCTCCGCTTGCTGGCGGCCAAGGTGGCGGCGATGCAACGCAACATGGCATCGCCGGCGAGATGGCCATGCTGGTCGTTGATGCGCTTGAAATGATCGATGTCCAGCAGCAATAGCCCGAACGGGATCCGCTGGCGCGCGGCTCGGGCGACCTCCTGCTCGAATCGTTCAGCCACCGCCCAGCGATTTGGGAGACCCGTAAGCGCATCGCGTCTGGCCTGGCCACGCAACTCCTGCTCCATGTTTCGCACCTCCACCGCCAGCAGCGCGAAGGTCGCAGCCACGGTCACCAACAGGTGCGCAATCGCAAGGGAAGCTGTGGCCAGCGCCAGATTCGACGGATCGTCGAGGGGAATCAGTTTCGTCAGCAGCAGCAACCGAACGCTCCACAGTGCCGCGGCCGTCAGGCTCACCAAGGCCAACCAGCCCACCGTCGCCGGCACATCATTGCGCGAGTGGCGATACAGTCGCAGCCCCCCGTATACGAACACGACGATCGCCACCAGCGTGGGCGCGGTGAGATTGATCAACTGCTGGGACTCGCCGACCAAGTTGTTCCATGCCAGCAGACCGATAGTTGGGAGCGCCAGCGCCAGCGCCCAGCGAGGGTCTAGTCGTGTTGCGCTGTGCCAGAGCAGCGCCCGCACCGATACCAGAGGCGCCAGCGTGATCAGCGCGCTGCCGCAGAAGTACGCCAGAGACTGCGGAAGCAACCTTCCCGACAGCACGACGAGGATACCGGCGGTATAAACGAACAGCCCCCAGCCCCAGTAGCGCAAGGCCGGTGTCGGCCGCCCCTCGCGAGCCACGGCAAGACAAAGGCCGCCGAGCAGCAGGTTCATCAGCAGGATCACGATATTGAGCGTATCGTCCCGAATCATCCGCCTGTCGTCCGTATTTTGCGC
>DAIMJK010000144.1:0-4366 GCA_036722245.1 Lysobacterales bacterium | reverse complement strand
GCCACTTTCGTGAGCCTTGTCGGATCAGCGCTCAGTCTCGGCCATCTGAGCGCACAATAGTAGCCGCCCAGAGTTGATGCCCGTCTGCGCAGGCCTGCCGCGAAAATATTGACAGTTGAACCCGGATCGCATTCCGTGCGCATTGGCTGGCGCTCTTCTCTGGCCACTGGAACTGGCCACTGGAACTCGCTCGATGATTGACTCCCACTGCCACCTCGACGCCCCGGAGTTCGATGCCGACCGAAGCGCGGTGCTTGCGCGGGCGCGCGCAGTCGGGATCAGCGCCTTTGTGGTTCCGGCGGTTACCCAGGCCGGTTGGCGGAAGCTCGCGAATCTGGCTTGCGACCAAGCCGACATCCATCCCGCCTATGGTCTGCACCCGATGTTTCAGACCGAGCACCTGCCCGCGCATCTGCAGGCGCTGGAGGACTGGCTCGATCAGCATCCGGCGGTCGCCGTCGGCGAGGCCGGCCTGGATGGCTACGTTGCCGATCTGGACCCGGAGGTTCAGCGGCTGTACTTCGAAGGCCAGTTGCGCATTGCCCGCGAGCGGAAGCTGCCGGTGATCCTGCACGCGCGTCGTGCCCACGAGGAAGTTCTGCACGCGGTGCGCCGCCATACCCCGCTGCGCGGCGTGATCCACAGCTTCGCCGGCAGCGTCGAGCAAGCGCGTCAGTTCATCCGTGCCGGCTTCCTGCTCGGCTTCGGTGGCCCGATCACCTACCCTCGCGCCAGCCGCTTGCGTGCATTGGTGCGGGAACTGCCGATCGATGCGCTGCTGATCGAGACCGACGCGCCAGATCAGCCGCTGCACGGCCATCAGGGTGAGCGCAACGAGCCAGCCAGGCTGGTCGGGGTACTGGAGGCACTGGCGGAACTGCGCGGGGAGGATCGGCAGTGGTTGGCCGAGCACACAGCTGGCAACGCTCGGGCATTGTTTGGTCTGAACTGAGCGGGCTGGATTCACGACCACCCGTTCACCATTAACCCTGCAACATTTCGGCGCGTGTCCAGACAGCGAGGCATTGTGGATTCACTGACCCAGATCGCCCTCGGCGCCACCATTGCCGCCGCCGTCGTGCCCGCCGGCCAGCGTCGACGCGCGCTGCTCTATGGCGCCGCCCTTGGCACCTTGCCGGACCTGGACGTGTTGGTGCGCTACGCCGATCCGGTCGCCGATTTCACCTATCACCGCAGCTTCAGCCATTCATTGTTCGTGCTCACGCTGGCCGCGCCCCTGCTGTGGACGCTGGCACGGTATCTGGACGCGCAGATCAAGCAGGCGTCCGGACGCTGGCTGCTCGCCTTCTGGCTGGTCCTGTGCACCCATCCGCTGCTCGATGCCATGACGATTTATGGCACCCAGCTATGGTGGCCCTTCGACACCACGCCGGTGGGTATCGGCAGCATCTTCATCATCGACCCGTTGTACAGCTTGCCTCTGCTAGCCGCCTGTGCGTGGGTCGCCTGGCGCCCGCTCAGCCGCAACGCCGCCCGTGCATTGCCGGTCGCGCTGGCGCTGTCGAGTGTCTATCTGGGCTGGAGCGTACTGGCCCAGCAACGGGTGGAACAGCTTGCGCGTGCGGCGCTGTTCGCCGAGGCAGACGGCCAGCAGAACATCCAGGTCATCGCCCTGCCCAGCCCCTTCAACACACTGCTCTGGCGCGTGCTGGTGCGGGAAAGCGGTGGCTATCGCGAAGGCTATTACTCCTTGCTGAGTGACATCGAGCCCGGTCCGTGGCGACACTTCCCGAGCGCAGACGAACTCGCTCCGGCGATGAATGGCCACTGGGCCTTCGAGCGCCTGGCCTGGTTCACCCGTGGCTACTATGCGATCCGGTCCGAGGCCGGCGAGGTCACCGTCACCGACCTGCGGATGGGTTCGGAGCCTGCCTACGTATTCAGTTTTGTCGTCGCTCGCATCGATGAAGATGGCGGGATCGTACCGATTATCAGCGAGCAGCAGTCACCACTGCGTCCGGTAGGCGACGCCCTGTCCTGGCTGCTGACCCGCGTCGTGACGCCGGGGCACGCGATGGCTACGTCCGATGAGGTGCTGTCGGGTGCTGACTGAAATTCGTCCGACAAGGGCTGAGGACTGAGGGCCAAGGGGTCGGTAGGAGTACAGGTCGTCGCGAGTCGGTGTGCCAATTCGCGCATCAAGCACCGGCAACCTCGATCTCGCCGGCTTTTCCTGATCCCAGCCCTCAGCCCTCAGCCCTCAGCCCTGTGCTTGGCGAGAGCAGGCAAGTTGGCGTTTGGTGAGCGATCAGGTGCATCAACCGGGCGACCAGATCCCTGTCTGGCCGCCCGTAATTCACTGATTACCACCACGGATCCGGCACGAATCCCGGGAAGGCGCGCGGCTCGGAGCGGTCGGCGTAGTGTCGATAGGGTCGCGGCAGGATGCCGGCGGCGATGAGGTTGCGGCGGCTGTCGTACCAGATCGTGTTGACCTCGACCGGACGGCTGGAGGCGCGCTGGAACTCGGTGCGACGGGCGCGTGAGCGCTCGCGTTCGCCATGACCGGTGCCCAACCTCTGCTCGCTGCGATTGCGACCCATCGAATCGCTGCGGGCCGACTCTTCCGCCAGACGGTCAGCTCCGTAGGGCGCGGCCTTGGGCGTCGCCGGGCTCGCGATCCCCGGATCCTCGTCGTAGCGATACACATGGCGCCGCTCGTTGAACACAGCCACGCCGATCACGCCCACATCATCCGGCCGTCCGGTCCGCGCCGCGTAGCTCTCCGGCAGTGGAGCAAAATTGAAGGCGGCTATCTCGCTCATGTTCTTGCGCCAGCCGTTGATCGTCATGCTCTGCCACGGCTCCAGCACATAGCCCGATTGAGCCGGGTGGGCCGTCTCACCAGTGACCACGTTGACGCCATCGACCGAGACCACCGCCAGCACCCGCTCGCCGCTGCGATTGCTCAGGCGGATTGCGTAGCGATGCCCGGGCTCACCGGCCGCAAAGCTTCGACCATCGTGCAGGTGCAGCGGAATGCTTCGACCCAAAGTCCGATCAACCAGCGAAACATCCACCCGCTGCGCCTGTGCCCAGCCGGGCAACAAGGCAGCGAACAGGGCCAGCGGTGCAATCAGGCGATGCGAAAACAAGGAACGAGTGCTCATGGCCGTCTCCTGCGGCGGGGGTTCGAGCAAGAAGAACGGACCGCAGCGGAAGATGGGGTTAAGGGCAGGATCTACCGAAAGCTGGCAGAACGCTCAGCCCGTCGGCCGGAACAGATCCAGCGCCAGTTCGTCCTCAAAAGGCGGCACGCAACACTCGATCACATCGGTGGGGCTGATCTGCAGGCGCAGCCCGACCACGTCGGCATGCATGGGCAAGCAGGTCACGCAGCGATCAGCCAACACGGCCGCTCGCACCGGATCGGCACCGCGGTCGCGCAGGAAGCCCGTCACCTTCAACAGCGAGTAGCCCTGATAGAGCACATCGTCGACAACCATGACCTGCTGTCCACGCAGTTGGTCGGCACCCACCGCCGGCGGGTCCAGCCTGGTTTCGGGATGCAGCAGGGTCAGGTCGTCACCATAGCGCTTGACCTTCAGATCGAGCCGCTCGACCGTCAGCGTGGGATCCAGCTGCAACAGTTCGGCATGAATCCGATCGGCCAGCGGCGCCCCACGACGCAGCACACCCACCAGCCAAAGTGGCCGCGCCGGATCGATCAGGGCGTAGCACTGCCGAGCCATCGATGCGAGGACCGGTGCAAGCTGATCTGCGGTGTACAGGCGGTACTTTTCGCCGTCCATGGCTGAGGGCTCCAATCCGGGTTGCGAGGCTGCGCACAGTGTAGGCGGGCTGGCGTGCCGCATGTTGAATTGCTCGTCCCGGACCTGACGACAATCAGTCGCGATTGTTGCCTGGCGACGCCCGTCACGTCGAAAGTGCTAATTTCTGGTTCACGCCCTTCCCGCCAGCGGCATTCGTTGCCAGCATAATGCGAACGCTCGAGAGGCTCTTGATGACCGCACCGAAAACCGCCACCGAGTTCCACGCTTCGCGTCTGTTCGTCAGCTGGTTGGCCGAGCAGCGCGCGAGTCTGGCTTTCACCACCTATCAGGCCGGCAAGCTGTTCTTCGTCGGCCTCAACAGCAAAGGCGAACTGGCAATCTTCAATCGGTCGCTGGCGCGGGTGATGGGTCTGGCGGTGGATGAGCAGCGGCTGTGGGTGGCGTCGCTGTGGCAGCTGTGGCGCTTCGAAAATGCGCTGCAGCCGGGCCAGCGCCATGGCGAGAACGATCGCTGGTACGTGCCGCAGCTGGCCTACACCACCGGCGATATCGATGTGCATGACGTGGCGGTGGACGCCAACGGCGTACCGGTGTTCGTCAGTACGCTGTTC
>DAIMJK010000143.1:724-9115 GCA_036722245.1 Lysobacterales bacterium | reverse complement strand
GGGAATGGCTGCCGTGCATCCGGCCCGGTGGTCGACTGGTGCTGATTGACAGCCGCGCCATGACCCGCCCCAGCCGCCAGCGGTGGCGCTTGCTGGCCCAGCTACGGCGCTGGCAACGCGAGCGCTGGCTGCGCCGTAGCGGCTGGATGATCTTCCACCAGACTGGTGCGACGGCCCAGAGCAAGGATCTGGCCGAACTGGCGCAATGGCAGCGGCATTGGCGGGCGGTGCGCGCACCCAGCCTGCGTCTGGACTTCATCTGCAGCGAACAGGACGCCGCCAACGCGCCCCTGCAGCCGCTCAAGACACGCCGGGTTGCGCTGCCACTGCACGGCGTGTCGGGGGTCTGAGAGGGTGCAGACGCGCTGGGTCATCCTGGACACTGAAACCACCGGCAATGACCCGCGCACGGGGCATCGCATCGTTGAAGTTGGGTGTGTGGAGATCGTCGAACGACGGCGTACCGGGCGCACCTTCCAGTCCTATCTGAACCCGGGTCGGGACAGTGACGAGGGCGCGCTGCAGGTGCACGGGCTGACCACCGAGTTCCTCGCCGACAAACCGGGATTCGGGGAGATCGCCGATCGTCTGCGAGCGTTCCTGGAGGGTGCGGAGGTCATCATTCACAACGCTCCCTTCGATCTGGGCTTTCTGGACAGCGAGTACGCCCGCCTCGATCCCGGCGCAGCGGCCTTCAGCAGTACCCTTAGCGTCACCGACTCGCTGGTGCTGGCGCGGCAGAAGCATCCGGGTCAGCCCAACAGCCTCAACGCCCTGTGCCGGCGCTATGGCGTCGATGGCTCCGGCCGGACATTGCACGGGGCCCTGCTCGACTCGGAGCTGCTGGCAGACGTCTATCTGGCGTTGACGGCAGGTCAAAGCGCGCTGGATCTGCCTCTGGATGCGTCCAGTACGCACAGCATGCAGGAACTGACGGGCGGAGCAATGCCCACGCGCGTCCTGGCACCAGCGCCGGAGGAGTTGGCGCGATTCGGTGCACGTCTGACACAACTGGCGCGCCTGTCGCAGGGTGCGCCGATATGGCAGGAGTTGCTGGATCGGGCGGAATGAGGCGACTTGCGCGGAATTTGCACGGTTGAATTGGCCTCGATGGGCTGCATTGCGCGTTAGGGCATGGCACAATCGCACCGCGCCTCTGCGTGTCGAACCGACGGGGAAAGGGATGGCCATGAGTCGCCTCGTAATGGGGTTGGTGGTACTTGTGTTTTCGGGGCTGGTCCAGGCGCAGAGCGTCGTGGATCAGATCAACGCTCATGAGCATCTGGGCGTGGCCAGTTGCGCCAGCAGCGTTTGTCATGGCGCTACACAGCCATTCAAGGACTCGCCGGTCTGGCAGAACGAATACACGGTCTGGTCCGACAGTGACCCGCACGCGAAGTCGTACCAGACCTTGCTCAATGCGGATTCGCGTGCGATCGCGCGCAACCTCGGTATCGCCAATGCGGCAACCGCAAAGATCTGCCTGGATTGCCACACTGACAATCCGCCGGAAGATAAGCGCGGTGACAAATTTCTGCTGACCGATGGCGTGGGCTGCGAGGCTTGCCACGGTGGCGCGGAGAACTGGATCGCATCGCATACCAGTCGTGACGCCAGTCATGCCGACAATCTGGCTGCCGGTCTGTTCCCGACCGCGGAACCGGTCGCACGCGCCAAGCTTTGCATGTCCTGCCACATGGGCACCCGCGACCGGATGATCACCCATCGCATCATGGGTGCCGGTCATCCACGCCTGTCCTTCGAACTGGATACCTTCACATGGTTGAATCCGCACTATGAGATCGACGACGACTACGTCGAGCGCAAGGGCGAGTTCAACGGCGCGCGCGATTGGGCGATCGGGCAGGGCGTAGCGGCCTACAACCTGCTCGACATGCTTACCGACGAGCAGGCCGGCTGGCACGGAATCTTCCCTGAACTGGTCTTGTTCGACTGTCACGCCTGTCATCGCGTGATGTCCGGCAAACAGTGGGGACCGCGTCCGGGCACGGGTCTGGGTCCTGGTGCGGTGCGGCTGAACGATGCCAATCTGGTCATGTTCCGTCACGTGCTGTCGTTGGTTGACAGCGGCGCGGCTTCGCGGTTGGCCCAGCAGACCCGGGCGTTGCACCAGGCGACCACCCAGAGCCGCTCGGCGACGATGCAGGCCGCCGAGACGCTCAAGCGCACGCTGGATGCCTCACTGGCTTCGGTTGCCGGTTTCAATTTTGCCGAAGGCAGTCTGGGCCAGATTCTGGCGAGCATGCAGCGCGATGCCGAGAATGGCGAGTTCCGCGACTTTGCATCGGCGGAGCAGGCCGCGATGGCCGCGCAGTCGGTGATCGTGGCATTCGACACGGCTGGGCGTCTGGATGAAGCCCGGGCCGAACAGCTCCGCGTCTTGGTCGATCGGCTCTACAACACGGTGGAGAACGAAGACGCCTACCGCATGAATGATTTCGTCGGTGCGTTCCGCCAGGTAGTAGCCTCGGCGCGATGACGAGGGCGGCTGGCAGCAGCCGGGAGTCACGGCAGCTCGCCAGTGCGTCGACACGGTGGCGAGCGTGAGCGTCGGGCCAGAACCGATTCGCTGTGGCGGGCTTGCGCTGCATGTTGGCAGGCCGGTCTAATGCGTTCCTGTATTGATTTCTGCGAGCGCCTGAATGTCCCTGCCTGAGATCCCCGGTTATCGAATCCTGCGCCAGATCAGCGAAGGCAAGCGCTCCAAGCTGTATCTGGCCGAGCAGGAATCGTTGTCGCGTCAGGTGGCCTTGAAGGTGCTCAGCGACGAGTTCTATCGCGACCCGTCCTTCAAGAAGCGCTTCATTGACGAAGGCAAGAGCGCCGCCCAGCTCAATCACCCGAATATTCTGGCGGTGTTCGATATCGGTTCGGTTGCCGGTTTCCCCTACATCGCCACCGAATACCTTCCGGGCGGCACCCTGCGTGATCGACTGAAGGAGCCCCTTGGCCCTGAGGCCGCATTGCGGGTGGCTCGAGAGATTGCCGGTGCGTTGGAGTTCAGTCATCGCCACGGCATCGCCCACCGCGACATCAAGCCGGTGAATATCATGTTCCGGATCGATGGCAGCGCGGTGCTGGCTGATCCCGGTGTGGTCTCGGCGGCCGAGCAGAACAGCAAGCTGTCGATCGGCAGCCCGCATTACATGAGCCCGGAGCAGGTCCAGGCGCTGCCGGTCGATCTCCGCTCGGACTTCTATACGCTCGGCGTGGTGTTCTACGAGATGCTCATGGGGCATTGTCCCTACGATCATGAGGATCCGTTCCAGGTCGCCGCCAAGCACCTCAGCGATCCCATTCCGCGGTTGCCCGAGCGACTGGCTCGGTTCCAGCCCTTGCTCGACCGCCTGCTGGCCAAGGAGGTCACCGAACGACCGGCCGATGCGCTGGAACTGATAGCCGCCCTCGACGCCCTGGATTCGACCAGCGCGCCCAAGACACCGCCGAGCATGGTACGCGCGCCGGTGACACCGCCGGCGCCTGCACCGGAAACCATGGTCGTTCCGGCTCAGAGCGCACCGAAGGCTCCACGCCCGGCGGCGGCCGAAACGCTGGTTGCGCCGGTGGCGACGCCTAAGCCGGCACAGGCACCCGAGCCGCCAATGGCGGCGACGACCACGATGCCGAATCCGACCTTGGTGGTCGAGCGCGACGACGTCAAGCGCGGCGGTGCGGTTGCTTCGACGCCTGGCCGTCCTGCCGAGAAGAAGCTCAAGCCACGCTGGCCCGCCTTGCTTGCGGGGTTGGTCCTGCTGGCATTGATCATCATCGGCGCTGTCTGGCTGTTTTCGGGCGACGAGGACCCAGCCACGCAACCGGGCGCAGCACGTCCCCAGGCGGCTCAGCTGTCCGGCAGTCAGGTCGCAGACAGCGTGGCGCCCGAAGTCGAGCAATGGCTGACCCGTGCCGAGGAACAGATCGCCCGACGCCAGTACATTTCCCCGGAGGACGGCAACGCGGCGTTGAGTTATCTGCGTGCGCAGCAACTCGACCCCGGCAACCAGCGTGCCCAGGCCGGCCTGGAGCAGGTCGTCAACAAGGTCGAGGAAGTGGTGCGTTTGCTGTTGCAGGATGGCAGGGTCGAGGACGCTCGGCTGACCTTGCAGCTGGCGACGCAATACTTTCCCGAGCGCGAGGTATTCAAGCTCTTGGCGCGTTCGCTCCCGGCCGAATAGGCCACAACGCATTCCCCAGGTGGATTCGCCGGGGGCAATGGGGCGGCGACCGGGTCAGCTGCAGCGCACCAGAACCACAGTGATGTTGTCCGAGCCGCCGTTGTCAAGTGCGGCCAGGATGAGATGATCGACCGCTTCCTGCGTGCTGAGGCCGCGCGCCAGGATGTTCGAGATGGTGTCGTCGTCGACTTCCTCGGTCAGTCCATCGCTACACAGCAAGAGTTGTGCGCCGGGCTCCAGGTGACCGCGCAGAGTCTCGACCTTGAGCTGCTCCGGTTGCGTCACGCCAAGGGCCTGGGTTACCACGTTGCGGTTCGGATGGGTGCGCGCCTGCGCAGCGCTGATGGCACCTTGATCGATCAGTTCCTGCACATAGGAATGATCCTGCGACATCTGCTTCAGGCCACTGCCGTTCCACAAGTAAACTCGACTGTCGCCGACCCATGCGATCTCGAAGTCGTTGTCGCGCACCAGCAGGGCCACCACGGTGGTACCCATCGGTCGTTCGGAGCGGCGTTCGCGCGAATGCTGGATGATCTCCGAATCAGCGTTCTGGATCGCCTGGGCCAGCGAGCGGCCGCTGTTGACCTCGCGAATGACTACATCACGCGCCAGTGCGCTGGCCACCTCACCGTGATCATGGCCGCCCATGCCATCGGCGACCAGCCACAGACCGATGTCCGCATCGGCGCAGTAAGTGTCTTCGTTGTGTTCCCGACGCAAGCCGGTGTGGGTGCCGTGGCCGAACTCAATCATGCGAATCCCTGTGACTTGGTGGTACGGGTCTGCATGCTGCGACCGCCATCCTCGCTGCTGCAGGAAGGCTTCCATCCCTGTTCTGAACGCATGATCCCCTCCCTCTATTCCGATAGCATGCCGCGCACCAACTGGCCTTGCAACAACTTCGCCTGCTTTGTGTCACGCTGAGGACGCATTCAGGCCCGGATGAGTACCCCGATGCCGGCCCGTTGCACGGATCTGGTGGACGCGTCGGCGTCGCTCGGATACCCTTAGCGGCCTTTTTTCCGGCGCCATTGCAATGGTTCGGTGAAAGGCCGCCAGATCTGTCGGCAGACAGGGGTCGGCATGGTTTGCGGAGAGATGTCCGAGTGGTTGAAGGAGCACGCCTGGAAAGTGTGTATACGGCTTATACCCGTATCGAGGGTTCGAATCCCTCCCTCTCCGCCAGTTTCAACATTGCCTGTATCGGTGGTCCCGCGGGTCACCGACGACCGCTCAGGTTCAGGCTGGTCAAGTTCAATGGTGTCCTCTGTCAGTCCCCCGCGTCGGCAGGCTGCGAACCCCGCCAGGCCCGGAAGGGAGCAACGGTAGCGGTACGACCGAGCGCCGGGGCTCAGCTGGCAGGGGGCACCACCCTTGCTGCAGCAGTGCGAGTCGGCATCAGGATGTCTGGATCGCGCGACGCGGTGGCCGCCAGAACAGATTCGGACTGGTCCGCCGTCAGAGGATGCACGCGATGAGTTATCAGGTCCTGGCCCGCAAATGGCGACCACAGCGCTTCTCCGAACTGGTCGGCCAGGAGCACGTCGTGCAGGCGCTGGTCAACGGCCTGACCACCGGCCGCCTGCATCATGCCTTCCTGTTCACCGGGACCCGCGGCGTCGGCAAGACCACGATCGCCAGGATCCTGGCCAAGTCACTGAACTGTGAACAGGGCATTACCGCTGATCCCTGTGGCGTCTGCAGTGCCTGCAGCGACATTGCCGCCGGTCGCTTCGTCGACCTGCTGGAGATCGATGCGGCCTCGCGCACTGGCGTCGACGATACCCGCGACCTGCTCGACAACGTGCCCTATGCGCCGGCTCGCGGGCGCTGCAAGGTGTATCTCATCGACGAGGTGCACATGTTGTCGACGGCCAGCTTCAATGCGCTGCTCAAGACCCTGGAGGAGCCGCCAGAGCACGTCCGTTTCCTGCTCGCGACCACCGACCCACAGAAGCTGCCGGTGACGGTCCTGTCGCGCTGTCTGCAGTTCAGCCTGCGGCGACTGACCCGGACCGAGATTCGCGGTCAGTTGCACCATATCCTGCAGCACGAGGGGCTCGAGTTCGAAGCCGAAGCGCTCGATGAGATCGCCCGCAGCGCCGATGGCAGCATGCGTGATGCGCTGAGCCTGCTCGATCAGGCACTGGCCTATGGCGCCGGTGCGGCCCGAACTGCCGAAGTGCAGCAAATGCTCGGGTCGGTCGGCCGCGGTCTGGTAGTTGATCTCTACGATGCGCTGCTGGGCGAGGACCAAACGCGACTGAAGGCCGCCCTGGCGACACTGGAAGCGCGCGTGCCCAATTATCAGCGGGTCCTGCAGGACTTGCTCGAGCTCAGCCACGACGTGGCTGCACGGCAGGTGCTGGGGGCGGATCTGGAGTCGGCGCTGGTGGACGATACGCAACTGGCGCGCTGGGCCGGGCAGACATCTCCGGAGCTGCTGCAGCTGCACTACCAGATGCTGCTGCAGGGGCTGCGCGATCTGTACCTGGCGCCGGAGGGTCGGATTGCCTTCTCGATGTGCATCCTGCGATTGCTCGCGTTCCGCCCGATGCAGCCCGGCAGCCCCGCCCCGACCGGATTGCCACCGCCTTCGGGCCGTGTGGCCGCCACCGATGTGTCTTCATCTGCGCGCGGCGCGCAGACCAGCGACCAGTCCGGTTCGTCCGCCCATTCCGCTCGTTCGGCGGGAGCCAATGGTTCCACCGCTGCCGGTCCGATCGCCATTGCGGAGCCGTCCAGCTCGGCTGCGCAGGCAGTGGAACCGTCGTCGGCGCAGGATGTGTGGGCACAGCTGATGGAATCGGGCAGTCTGCGTGGCTCGCTGCGCGAACTGGCCCTGCGGCTCGAACCCAGGCGGCTGGAAGGCGAGCAATGGGAGTTCGCCCTGGCCGACGGCTATGACTACCTGCTCACCGACTACGCCCGTGGCGAGTTGGCGCGGGTGCTCAGCCAGCAGGCCGGCCGGCCCGTGCAGCTGGTCATTGGAGGCGGCGGCCGCGAGCACGCCACCCATGCCGCGGTAGTTGCGGTGACCCGCGAGCGCGAAAGGGCTGAGCGCGAACAGGGGCTGACCAGCGACGCCACCGTGCAGGCGCTGCAGGATACCTTTGGGGCGCGGCGCGTTGACGAGGGGTGAGGGCTCCGACTCCCGACTCCCAACTCCCAACGACCATTTGGCTCGGTTCTTCTAGTCGATCAGGTTGGCCTGCATCACCGACGTGTACTCGAGCAGCCCGAAATGACCCAGCGCGTAGGTGTAGCTGGCGTTCTCGCCGGCGATCTGCGAGCTGTGGACGCCGCCGACGGTGCATACGCCGGTGGCGCAGACGACCTGGTCGGACCAGGACTTGATCGAATACATCCGGCTGCCGAAGCTGCGACCGGCCAGGCTGTTGACGAGCGGGCTATTGACCGACAGGCCCCAGTAGCCGCAGGTGCTGCTCCAGACGTTCCACGGATAGGTCCCGCAGGTCCACAGTCCGCGATTGGCGCCGGCAATGCCGACGAAGGCATCGACCGAACTGGCCAGGCCATAGCGATCGATCTGCCTGGCCGCCAGCGTCACGCCCATCGAATGTCCGATGACGTCGATCTTGCCGGTGCAGGACGCGGCGATGGCGTTGATCAGCGCGTTCTTGACCGGCGTTTCCTCGCTGCCGTTGTGATCATTGCAGGCCGCACAGACCTTGCTGCCCCAACTCGGCCGGTAGATCTGGTTGCTGGCATAGCCGCGCGCCAGCAATTCGCTGCGGGTGCTGTCGAAATCCGACGGTTGGCCGGTGTTGCCGTGCACCAGCACCACGTTGTCCACACAGGCCGCCAGCGCCGGAGTCGTCAGCGTCACAGCCAGAACCGCAAAAAGGATCGTACGCATACTTCCCTCCCCGAAAGTACAGCAGCGGCGCCGCGGACGCAGCGCCAGTGAGGGGCAGGGTACCGGCCTGGCGGCCTGCCGACAGCTGTACCAAAGGACTAGCCGACCCATCCCGCCACGCCATAAACCACCGCGGCGCAAAGCACCGATTCCCCGAGCAGGACGGCAGGCAGGTAGCGCGACATCGGCATCTTCGCTGCCGCGGCGATGTAACAGCCCAAATCCGTTGGCAGGAACGGCGCCATGCACCAAAGGCACAGCGCCGGGCTGCCCCGCCTCCGGATCCAGACCCGGGCCAGACGCAGCTCACGC
>DAIMJK010000143.1:0-714 GCA_036722245.1 Lysobacterales bacterium | reverse complement strand
TCACGCCGCCGCAACGGCTGACGGGACAGGCCGATGAAGTCCGTATTGGCCCGAATCATCAATGCCGACAGCAGCACACCCAGCAGCGCCAGGAGCAACACCTGCGCCGGCTGATCAGGGAACAACAAGGTGGCAGCCACCAGCAGCGGCAAACTGGGCAGCAGCAACAACGCGCAAGTGCACTGCACGGCAAGCAACAGCAGCCACAAGCCGGGCCCAGGCAGGCTCGCCCAGGCCCGCCACAGCGAGGGCTCCAGCCACTCCGGATACAGCCAGCTCAGCAACGCGGCAACCCCCACCAGCAGCAGCCAGAGCAGCAGCCGGTGTGAGCTGGACTTTCGGGTGTCACTGCAAGGGGACATGCGAGTTGCTCTGGCCAGCGTGGGAGGCAAGCCTGCAACGAACGGATCAAGGCGAGATCAAATGCACGTTTGAGAGCGTGTGCTGCGAATCGATACTGCCGAGGGGCATGAATCCGCGCGCCCGGGGTGCTTTCTGCAGCGTCACCTGGTGTTGGGCGTGCTTTACTTCTTCGCCTGCGGCGATCGTCATACTGCGCGACCCCCTTTCTCTGCCGGAGCACGTCATGAGCACAGCAATCAATCGACGATACACCTTGGCCAGGCGGCCGCAGGGGATGGTTCAGCGGGCGGACTTCGAGTACGCCGAGGTGCCGGTGGCCGAGACGGCTGACGGCGAACTGCTGGTGCGCAA
>DAIMJK010000142.1:0-9192 GCA_036722245.1 Lysobacterales bacterium | reverse complement strand
GCCGGGACCGCGCTACTTGCGATTGACGGCTTTGCGCTTCCGACCCATCTGCCACAGGCAAAGCGCTACAGGTACTTCTCCAGCACCGCTTCCATCGGTTGTCCGCCAAGCTCCAGCAGTTGCCGCCTGAGTTCGGCGGGCATGCCTTCTCCGTCGCCTCCGGCGCGCACCATCTGCGGCGTCAGTGCGTCGAGCCCCGGTGCCGGCAGCGCGGACTCACTCAGTACCCGATGGACTTCGCTCCAGAAGGTCGCGCCCTGATAGTAGAACTGATCATAGGCCTCGGGGTCGCCTTGTTCATGCATCGCTTGCAGCGCCAGCAAGCCTTGCTCGACGGGACGCTCGGGATCAATGAAGTGACCCACCGCGCGCTGCACGATCTCCTCGGGCAGGCCGCTGTGCTGCAGCGCACGCAGTGCGTAGTACTGGGCAAGGCTCTCGCCGAACCAGGTCGGCAACGGTGGGCCATCGCCCACCAGATCATGCAGCTGATGAAACTGCTCGTGGCCAAGAATCATCAGGGTCCGCGCGCTGTTGAGCGTCTGCGACTCGGGATCACCGTCGATATAGTTGGCGAGGAAACTCCGCCCTCCGGCAGCACCGCCTGCGTAGCCAACGGTCGCATCGATCCCCAGCCAGACAACGAGCAGTCGAGAGTCGGCGTCGGGCAGGGACTCAGGCGCCCCCAGCAGTTCCAGCAGGAACCCGAGCATGGCCACATGCGCTTCGGCCAGCGGCAGCTCGGCAACTCTCGCCGGGTCATCCAGTGCGTAGTCGACTACCAGCGGTCCGAAATGGTGACGCTGCGTGTTCGGGCTCCCGAGGACATGGAACTCCGGCGCACTGGTCGTGGGTGGCACGTACAGATCCAGTTCCGATCCGGCTGACCGTCGCCCCTTCACGTCCAGGCTGGAATCCCCCGTGTCGATACGCAGCGATCGCGCTACATCCTCACCGGCCCCGGTCACCCGCAGCAGCGAACTGGGCTCGGACAACAGCCACCAGGCTGCTTGCTCGAAGTAGATGGTCTGCTGGCGCGAGGCGTCCAGACCATCGGCGGGAACGCCGGTCACTTCGATCTCCCAGCTCAGTACCTGGCAGTCGTCGGGAATCGCCCAAGGCCCTTCCGGCGATTCCCCGGACATCGCACGCCCATCGCACTGGGGTACGCGGACCTGGGAACTGATGCCCATTGCCATTCCACGCGCCTGGGCGAAGCGATCCTTGCCTGTGAAGTGTCGAAGGTCGAGTTCGCCGTGCATGCGCAGCGGCTGGCCCGGGTCGAGCCGAATACGGTATTCGGGGCGACTGACTTCGCCTGCGTCCGCAAGCGACGGTGCCGCAGAGCTGTCGGTTTCCGGTGAATGGCAGGCGGCAATGGAAAATGCGACGACGATCAGGAAGGAGGCTCTAAACACGAATGACCTCGGTAGTGGAGGATCACGAAGGGTTGGCAAAAACATTGGCGAAGAATACTTCCGGACTGATTCGCTCGGGAACTGCGCGAAACCCCCAAGTACAAAATGGCGCCAGGGTCGCCGCGCTCCAAAATGGCCTTGTGCGCCACATTTGGAGTGCGCTGGCCTCACAGTGCTCTTGTCACGGTTGGAACGCGTGCTCGAAGCCCGCGGCCTCGGCCTCGGGAGCTCTCGGCTGCGCTACCTTGGTCGACGCGGCCGCCGGCGCGATGGGGACTGGGGCGAAAATCACGGCTCCACGCGCGCCGGGACCGCGCTACTTCCAATCGAGGACTTTGCGCTTCGAACAGGCCGCCCAAAAGCAAAGCGGCGCCATGTCGCCGCGGCTCGCCTGTGCCCTGGGCCCTGGGCCCTGGGCCCTGCTCTTCTGACCCTCCGCCCTGACCCCTCAGCCCTGATCTCACCCCCAGAACTGCAAATACACCAAGGTCGCCAGCGCCACGATCGTGACCACGGCGGCAGCCAGGATGATCCAGTCCACGGTGGCTTCACCGGGACTTTCGGTGTCGGTATCGGGGGTTTCGGCGACTGGCGTCGAGGCCGGGCGCGGGGTGAGCGGCGCGACCACCTGGGTGTTGCTGATCTGCGGCTGGCGCTCGGCCATTGCGCCCCAACCGGGCGCTTCAACGACGAAGCGATCGTTGGAGAAGCCGAGCTGATCGCCGGCTTCAAGCAGAGCCGAACGCACGTCCACGCCGTTGACAGACACCTTCGGGGTGCCTTCGGCGCTGTAGATGGCCAGTTTGCCCTGACGCGCTTGCAGTCGCAGCCACTGGGCCGGCGCCGACGGCTCGTCGAGCAGCACCTGGGCCGGCGCGGCCGTACCCAGGGTGGTCTCGCCGGGCAGATAGATCATGCGTCCGAAATGGCGGCCAACCAGTCCGCGCAGCAGCGGGGTGGTCGGCCCCAGACTGGCTGCCTGGGCGCCCTCCAGTCCCGCCGCCGGTGCCTCAGGAGGATCTTCGTCACCCTTGATCAGCATGCGTATCTTGCCGGCTACGATCAGATCGCCCAGCCGAAGCAGCGCCTTCTCCCGCACAGGTCGGCCGTTGAGCCAGACCTTGGCGTCCGGATCGAGCACCGCCAGCACCATGCCGCGGCGCGGATCGACGTCGATCTGCAGGTGCATAGGCAAGATGCCGGAGCTGGCATCGAGCACCAGGCCGTTGTCCGGACCCGATCCGATGCGCACCCTGCCCCGCTCGACCGGGACATCGGGATATTCGGCTGCGAGAAAGGCGATGCGCATCTGCGAAGACTACCACCGTGCCTGCAAATCGAAGAGGTAGCGCGACACCGAATCGTTGGCGCCATCGCGCCGCTCGTCGAAGGCGGCGAAACGCAGATTGACATGCTCGCTCAATCCATAGCCGACCCATGGCATCACGCCGCGCGCGAAACTGTGGAACCACCAGTCATCATCACTGGCGGCCGCCAGTACCGCATCGCGCTGCATTCTTTGGGCGGCAAAGCCAAACTCCCATTGGCCTGCCTGACGGCGGTCGCCCAGGACCAGACTGATCCGCGCCGCCTCGTCCTGATCGCGTGCGCCCAGATTACGGCTCAGATCGACCTTCAGCTCCAGCGGCAACTCGGCCAACTCGCCACGCCCCACCAATTGCAGGTCGATCAGTTCATAGTCGCTCACAAGGCGTCCGTTGGCGACCCGGTTGGTGCGCGCCAGTCCTTCCAGGACGAGTTCATCCAGATCGTCGAAATGCAGATACGCCAGCAATGCCGACGCACTCCACGGCGCGCCTTCGCGGAAATGGTAACCGACCTGCAGCGCGGCGAGTCGGGATTCGTTCTCGTACAGGAAGTCGGGCGCGAAATAGCCCACGATCACGGTCATGCCGTCAAAGTCACCGATAGCAAAATGGCTGTCGCTGGAAATTCCGATCGGTCGCAGATCCTCGTCCCACAGCATCGGCGACAGCGTCAACGGCAACTCGTCCTTGCCGAGCGTGACGACCCAGTCGGGACTTGCGTACCAGCGCATCCAGAGTTCGTCCAGCGCGAGCTGATCGGAGCGTTCGTTGTCGAGATTGCGGCGGTTGTCACGATTGGAATCCGTACCGACGGCCAGCTTGATCGCGCCGCCGAACTCAATCCGGTCACTGGCCAGATAGTCTGCGCCCAGCCGCAGCCGACTGCGCAAGCGATCAATGCTGTCGCGGCCCGGTACATCGGTGGTCTCGGCGCGCAGCAAGACATCGCCCCGGGTGGTCCAGGGGGATTCCTCCTGCGCCTGGACAGCGGTAGCCAGTACGGCGATCAAAAACCAGCTGCAGTTGGCTCGCATTCTCCCTCCCCGAAGAAGACGATCTGCTCAGGCGCGCAGTTCGGCCAGCGCTGCCATCAGCTCCGCCGCACTCCCGAACCGGTCGTCCGGCCTTTTCGCGATGCACTTGAGAATAACCTGTTCGAGCGGTTTTGGAATGTCTGGCCACAACTCGGAAGGCTTTACCGGCTCGGACTGCATGTGCGCCATGTAGATCTCCATCGTGCTGCCGGGAGGGAAGGGAAGCCGCCCGCAGAACATTTCGCACAGCATGATTCCGGTCGAATAGATATCCGATCGCACGTCCATTTCCAGCCCCTGCAACTGCTCGGGCGCCGAATAGGTGGGGGTACCCACAAACATGCCGGGCTGGGTATGGCCGGGAGCATTGCGCTGGATCGGTCGGGCAATGCCAAAGTCCATCAGCTTGACGTTGCCGCTCTGCTCGAGAATGAGATTCTCCGGCTTGATGTCGCGATGCAGCACACCGACCGCATGGGCCGCATCCAGTCCTGCACACAATTGGCGGGCGATCCGCAATCCGGCCGAATACGGCACTTGCGCGGTCTGTTCGAGCAGATAGCGCAAGGTCATGCCGCGAACGTACTCCATCGAGATGAAGGGCAGGCCACCGTGCTCGCCGAAGTCAAAAGTGCGCAGCACGTTTGGATGAGTAATCTTGCGCGCCAGCTTGATTTCACTTTTCAGCCGATCAAGCTGTTCGGCATCCAGCAGCACGCCGGGCCGGAGCATCTTCAAGGCAACGAAGTCGTCCAGTTCGCGATCGCGTGCCTTGTAGACCACGCCCATGCCCCCGCTGCCCAGGATCGACTGGATCTCGTAACGACTGGCAAAAACGCTGCCCTGGGCCAGGCGGGTCTGCCCGCTGAGGGCGGCGTGCGCGGCAGCCGGCGGCAACTCGCTGCTGCCTGCAACAATCCGGGTGGCGTTGGCATCAGCGTCGGTATGGAC
Organism: Lysobacterales bacterium; assembly: GCA_036722245.1. Classification (GTDB taxonomy): domain Bacteria; phylum Pseudomonadota; class Gammaproteobacteria; order Xanthomonadales; family SZUA-5; genus JAWLAT01. The sequence continues at coordinate 4,461 of DAIMJK010000142.1, read as the reverse complement.
ATCCGGCACGCTCTTCAGCGCATCCGGCCGCACCGCGTAGAACTTCTTGCCGCTGAGCGCACCGGCGATGACGGCCAGTGAGCTATCGCTCAAGTGTTCCTTTACGGCGTCCCCCAGATTTGGCGCCAGCAAGGCACGACCCGGCGCGCTGTCGACCAGCAGACGCTGCACCGCGGCGACCGCGCTACCCAGCGCCACCGTCGTCCCCGGGCGATTCGGCAGGCCCGCATGCACGACCTCACCTTCGGCCAGCGCAAAGGCCGCACGCTCGGCCGGCGCCTGCCGCGCTGCCTCGGCCAGCAGCGCGCGCAAGGCATGCAGCGCCTGCAGCAATCGACGCTCACCGCGAAACGCCAGCACGAGCTGCTTGCCTTCCTGCAGCAGCAGTTCGCCCTGGCGCGTCTCGGCCAGCGCTTCGAGCTGGGCCAGACGACTGCCCAGACGGGTCAGACCGGCGTTCTCCTGCCCGGCCGGCATCGGCTTGACGAATTCGCTGGATTCGATGCCCAGCAATACCAGCGTCTCGCGCACGACCGGTCGCGGCTTGGCCACCGCCACCACCTCGTCACCGGAAGGATCGGGCAGGAAGCGCGACAGATTGGCCACATAGCCCTCGATATCGCTCTTCTCGCGTAAATTGCTCAGCAGCGAATTGAAGGCTCGTCCGAGCCTTCCCAGCTCATCGCTGCTGGTCACCGGGATGTTGTGCTGATAGTCACCGGCGGCGGCCAGCTCGGCCGCCTGCACCATCACGCCGACCGGTCGCAGTGTTCGCCGACCAAGCCACCAGGACAGTGCCAGCGCGGTCAGGATTGCCGCCAGCCCGGCCCACAGCATGTTGTTGCGCAGCTCGAGAAAGCTGGCCATGGCCGCATCGGCCGAGGTAAGCGCCATCGCGCCACCCACCGCCGCCACGCCCGCCTGCGGCAGCAAGGGCTTGAGCGCGGCGCTGTAGCGCTCGCCGCCCATGGCCAGATCGATCCGCGCGATGCCTTCGCCGCGGCCGAGGGACTGCGCGATCTCGGCGCGGCGCGGCGCGATCGCATCGCTGAGTGCCTTCTGCTGCACCTCCGGCAGCGAGCTGGCAAGCAGGCGCAGGCCCAGTTCACCGGTGCCCCAGAAGGCCACATGGGCACCGCTGACCTGTTGAATCTGTACCGACAGGGCGCGATCGACTTCGCTGGCCACGACCAGGAATCCGACCAGAATGCCATCCTTGGCGACCGGTGTGGCTGCGGCGTGATACAGCTGACCGGCCTCTTCCCAATAGCCGATTACCGATTCCAGTTCTTCGATGACCGGCCCAAGGAACAGATCGGATCGAAAATTGCGTTCGAAGGCCTCGGTCTCTCCCGTCTTCGCGACCAGCGCACCGTCCGGCACCAGCACCATCGCCAGAGCGAAATTCTGGGTTGCCCGGCGCTCTTCCAGCAGATCGCGCACCGATACGCGGCCGATGCCACTATCGCGTTCACCGGCGCCGGCTTGCTGCACGCCGCCGCCGGCTTCGATCACTCCCGAGGGTTTGTCCACTGTGGACTCGTCCACGTCCAGCCCGAGTTCGTCTGCGCTGCCCTCGCCCGAGCCCGCCGCCGCGGTTTCGGCGGTGGAAGGCTCGCCCATACCGAGTTCGTCGCCCGCGTCCGCAGCCGCAGGTAGACCCGGCGGCTGGCTCAGACCCAGATCGCCGCCGATCGCCTGTTCCAGATAGTTGGCGACGAAGGGATCGGTGGCAATCGACTGTGCGATCAACTCCAGCTTCTCGGCCTCCATCCCCTCGAAGCGACGCTGTGCGTTGGCGCTGGCCGCCAGTTCTTCGGTCACCGCTTCCTGGCCCAGCCGATCGCCAACGCGCCAGGTGAGATAGACCGCCGCGCCCACGCTGAGCATGACCAGCAAGGAGATGACCAGGAACAGCCGCGCCGTCAGGGGCAGAGAAAAGCGCGGCTCAGTAGCCATCATTACGACTCCGTCTGTAGGGTTTGCCGAACTTGTTCATGTGCGGGGGGACCTTCCGACGATTGAGTTCCAGCGAAACCTCCTGAACCAGGTCGGATTCGATCGTCAGCGGCTCGCGCCAGAGGGTCGAGCGTTCGTGCCATACCAGCAATTCACCCGGACCTTCCGGCACGTCGCGCAGATGGAAGCGGCCCTGCTCGTCCGGCACGGCGAACCACGGCGTATCGAGCACAACGATGTGCGCGACCATATTGTGGTGGACGTTGCAATAGACCCGCACCAGACCCGGATTGACGAAGCGCACCGGCTCACCCTGTTCGCCCTGACCATACAACCCGACGTCAAAGGCATTGCCGCTGGAGGTGGAAAATGCGTTGTGCAGGATTGGATCGTTGTTCGGAAACACCACCGTAGCGCCAACCGGTACCGGCAGTACCCGCGGACTGAAGTTCTTGCGCTCGGTCGACAGCACGAAGGGCTCGGCCGGCACCGTCGGCGCTACCGCGACGGCAGGCCGGAAATACACCACCGCGTCGACCGCCTCAACTGGCCGCAAGGCCTTGCCGCCACTGCTCAGCTTGAGCTGACCGCGGATATCGGCCGCCTCGACATTCGGGCAGAACAGGCCGGACAGCGCCCACATCACGGTCCACAGCATGACTCCCGACCCGCATGACCCCATTCGCATCGACAGCCCTCGCCTGAACCCTGCCCGCATCATAGACAAGCCCTTGACAAATTTCAGCGGAAAACGCGAACTTCGAGTCCAGGCGTGAATGTTGCGTGAGGCGGAGAGGGACCTGTGGAGCGGCCTGCTGGCCGAAGCGCACGTCCCCGGCGCAATGGTCGGCCCGACCCTGCAACGTCTGCTGGCCGACCAGTTTCAGGCCCTGCGCGATGGCGATCGCTACTATTACGAGCACCGACTCGACCGCGCCCAGCTCAAGCAGATCGTACTCGCCGAAAAGTACTCTCCGACCTGCGCGCGTCGTACCATCGGCGATCAGGGAAGCGCGGGGAGGCGCCATGGCAGGAATCCGGATTCATCGCGAGCACGAGGCGGGCAGCAAGGAAGCCAAGCGCAAGGTCAAGCGTATCGCCAAGGGCATCGCCGACCGCTTCGAGGTGTCCACCGAGTGGGACGGCGACGTCCTGTTCTTCCAGCGCACCGGCGTCAACGGCCGCATCGTCGTCGACCCCGACCAGATCCTGGTCGAAGCCGACATCAGCTTCCTCCTGCTACCCATCCGCGGCGCCATCGAAAGCGAGATCCGCCGCTATCTGGAAGAGGAGTTCGGGCAGGTCTGAGCGCTCTGGCTGTTGCCCTGTCTCTACTCTGCTTGCTTGCAGGAGCCAGCGTGCTGGCGAAGCTTTTCGCCTTTCGCCTTGGCTCTTGTATTTCCAGGAGGGAGCTTGCTCGCGACCGCAGCGCGCAGCGCTGCCTTGGCCCCCGGAACAACCAAAGCCCGCTTCCGCGGTCGCCTGCAAGCAGCCTCCTACAAATGGCCAAAGCCCGCTTCCGCGGTCGCCTGCAAGCAGTCTCCAGTTCCCCTGTAGCCCTGGCGTTTGTCACAGCATCCGCCAAACCCGCCCCCTACCCCACCGCTTCGCGCACCTGAGGCGGGCGAGCGCTCGGGAAGGTGTGGCGCAGCAATCGCACCAGCACGCTGCCGTACTGCTTCCAGAAGCCGCCGCTGTTGTAGTGCACGCCATAGCGAGCGCAGATGGCGCGCACTTGCGGGGCGATCTCTGCATAGCGCGGCGCCGGCAGGTCGGGAAACAGATGGTGTTCGATCTGATGGCTCAGGTGGCCACTGAGCAGATGGAACCAGCGGCCGCCTTCGAGATTGCTGGAACCCTGTATCTGGCGCAGATACCACTGGCCGCGGCTCTCTCCGATCACTTCTGCACGCTGCCAGGTGTGCGCGTCGGCGGTGAAGTGGCCGCAGAAGATGATTGCGTTGGTCCAGACGTTGCGGATCAGGTTGGCAACCAGATTGCCCAGCAGCACGCGCGGCCACTGCCAGAAGGCCAGTGCCGGAAACAGCACGTAATCCTTGAACAACTGGCGACCGGCCTTGCGCAGGAAGGGACGCATGCGCTGGCGGAATTCTTCCCGATCCATCCTGCCCTTGAAGTAGCGGCCGATCTTGATGTCGTGCACCGCCACGCCCCACTGGAAGTTGATCGCGAGCAGGAAATACCACAGCGGCTGCAGCAGGTTCCACGGCGACCAGCGCTGCTCATCGCTCAAGCGCAGCATGCCGTAGCCGTAGTCGTGGTCCTTGCCGATGATGTTGGTGTGGTCGTGGTGCTCGACATTGTGCGAATGGCGCCAGTGATCGCCGTCGCAGACGATGTCCCACTCGTAGCTTTGCGAGTTCAGCGCCGGATCGTTCATCCAGTCGTACTGCGCATGCATCACATTGTGGCCGATCTCCATGTTTTCGACGATCTTCGCGGTGGCCAGCGAGAGCACGCCGGCGATCCAGCTGAATGGCC
>DAIMJK010000141.1:0-9210 GCA_036722245.1 Lysobacterales bacterium | reverse complement strand
CACGCCCGTCGATAGCGTTCCCGGTTGCCCAGATCGCGGAAGCTTGTGCCTTCCCCGGCCAGCTTGCGATGCAGGCTGCGACTGGACAGATGGAGCAATCGCGCTACTTCGGACTGGCGCGGCATGCAATCTCTTGAGCGCTGCAGGATCTGCAGTACCCAGCCGCTCAGCCCACCCTCGGCCGCGAGGCGATCAAGCAATTCCTGGCAGCGCCGTTCGGCCGCGACTCGCGCACCCGGATCGGCCAGCGCCAGTGACCTATCCAGCATCGATAGCGGCAGACTGGTGCTGAAGTGGTCGCAGCCTTCATCATGTGGATGTACCCGCGCTGGTCGCAGCTCCCGATATGCCGGCTTCAGCCAAGGGCGCGGCAGGTCAATGCGGTACTCCGGTGCGCTGCCGCCGAGCAAGAATCGCATTTCTTCCCGAAAGGCCGCCAGCAGTGCTTCAGCATGAAAGCGCAACACCTCGCTGCGCAGCGCTTGGGTCGCCTGCCATCGCATCACCAGCTGCGGGCCGCAACGCTCTGCGCCGAGGCTGAACAGCGGCGTGATCAGCGGCCAATAGCGCACCGCCAACTGCAGTGCATCGGCCATGGTTGCGGCACTCATCATCGCCAGGCCAAGCATCTCGTGGCTGCTGGGCTTGATCTGCCGACCCAGTCGCAGGGCCAGATCGTCATGCGGATCATGCCTCAGCACCGCCACCACCAGCGCCTCCACCTCGGCTGCGCTGAGCAGTGCCGCAGGGTGGACCAGTTGCTGCGGATCCAGGCCGAGTCCGGCGAGCAGCGGATCCGGGTCATGGCCATCGGCACGCAGCAAGGGCAGCAACAGGGCGTAATAGCGGGCGGGAAAGCGCATGGCTGATTATGACAAGCTTCCGGCTGAAAATGACAAGCGGCGCTGACCCTGCTGCGGCATCCTGTGACCACTGATTTCCTGCCAGGTCGCAATCAATGGACGAACATGAATGGCGAGACCGGCGCTTGCCGTTGTGGTGGCTGGGGCTGGTGGTACCGCTGCTGCCTTTCGTAGGCTGGGCCCTGTGGGTGCTCAGTGGCCTGGAGCTGAGCTGGTGGATAGGGCCGATCGTGCTGTATGGACTGGTCCCTGTACTGGACGCATGGATAGGCGAGGACCGCAGCAATCCGCCGGAGTCTGCGGTCGCGGCGTTGAGCGCCGATCGCCGCTACTCTCTGGTGCTGCTGAGTTTTCTGCCGCTGCAATTTGCGGCCACGACGCTCGGGGTGGTGTTGGCCGTCCACGGCGACCTGGGCTGGTTCGGCTGGTGCGGGTTGCTGGCCACCATTGGCATGGTCAGTGGGGCGGGCATCAATGCGGCCCACGAACTGGGTCACCGGCGCGGCCGGCTGGGGCCATGGCTGGCCAGGCTGGCGCTGGCGCCGGCTCTGTACGGACACTTTCAGGTCGAGCACAACCGCGGTCATCATGTCCGGGTGGCCACGCCGGAGGATCCGGCCAGCGCCCGGCTGGGTGAGTCCTACTGGCGCTTCCTGCCGCGCACGATGCTCGGCGGCTTGCACTCGGCCTGGCAACTGGAGGCTGCCCGGCTGGCGCAGCAGCGGCTGGGCCGATGGAACTGGCGCAACGAGATCCTGCAGGCCTGGGCCATCAGCCTGCTGTTGCTGCTGTTGGTCGGTGTGATGCTGGGTCCGGTCGGGATTCTGTTCTTCGTGCTGCAGGCAATCTACGGCGCGTCACTGCTGGAGACGGTCAACTACATCGAGCACTACGGTCTGCTGCGCCAGCGCGAGGCGGGCGGACGTTACCGACGCTGCGCTCCCGAGCACTCCTGGAACAGCAACCATCTGGTCTCCAATCTGCTGCTGTACCAGTTGCAGCGCCATTCCGACCATCACGCCCATCCGACCCGTCCCTACCAGGCCCTGCGCCATTTCGACGATGCGCCGCAATTGCCCGCCGGCTACGCCGCGCTGGTGCCGCTGGCGTATTTTCCGCCGCTATGGTTCCGGATCATGGATCGCCGCGTGCTTGCGCATTACGGGGGCGATCGGGATCGCTGCAACCTGGGGCCGGTGTCGCGGTAGCCGGATTGCGATTCAGACTGATGCAGCGATGCGATGCGATGCGAAGCGGGGAGTCGGGGTCGGGGTCGGAATCGGGATCGAGAGCGACGGCAAATTTTCGCCCTCCAACGACTTGAGGTGTACCGGGCAGTCGTCAAGAACGCTGTCATTGCGACGCGATGCACGAGGAGGCAGCCGGATAAGCTGGTTACGGATCGATTCCGATACCGATTCCGACCCCGACCCCGAGGAGAGCGCGCCGGCTGAGTACTAGGCGGATTCTCCTTCGCTCGCCTCAGCCCTGCGGAACCCCGGCCATGTCCGGCAAGCTATGGGCAATGCCCTTGTGGCAGTCGATGCAGGTCTTGCCCGCTTCCAGGTTCTGCTCGTGGATTGCGGCCGCGCGGGTGGCCTGACGGGTCAGGTCCATCGATTCGAAGGCGTGGCAGTTGCGACACTCCAGCGAATCGTTCGCCTTCAGGCGGGCCCACTCGTGCTGGGCCAGTTCGAGCCGCTTGTCGAGGAATTTCTCGCGCGTGTTGATGGTGCCGAAGATCTTGCCCCAGACTTCCTTGGAGGCCTGCATCTTGCGCGCCATCTTGTCGGTCCAGTCATGCGGCACGTGGCAATCCGGGCAGGTCGCGCGGACGCCGGAGCGGTTTGTATAGTGGATCGTGCTCTTGAGTTCGGCGAATACATTGGCGTCCATTTCGTGGCAGCTGACGCAGAACTGCTCGGTGTTGGTGGCCTCCAGCGCGGTATTGAAGGCGCCCCAGAAGATCAGGCCGGCGATGAAGCCGCCGAGGGTCAGGAAGCCGAGCGAATAGTGGGCGCTGGGCCGGCGCAGCGTGCGCCACAGCCGGCTTGCGGCAACGCACAATCGTTGCAGCATGTGCCTACTCCCCGTCCTGGTCAGTGCGCAGCTGACCGGCGATCACCGCATCGGCCTCGATGAAGTCGTTGCCGACCAGAAGAGGCGCATCGGTCTGGACCACATGACACTGATTGCAGAAATAGCGCCGCGCCGAGACCTCGGCCAGCACCTGACTGTCGCGATCCATGAAGTGGGTCACACTGATCATCGGGGCCTGGAAGGTCTCCGCCCCCTGACGCGAATGGCAGAGCAGACAACGGTTGGCGTTGCGGTCGACCTGATAGCCATCGATCGCATGCGGAATCGTCGGTGGTTGCTCCGGCCAGCCACGCTTGCGCCTGAGATCCTCGTTCTCGACCCTGGCCATTGGCGCGGCAGCCGGCTCGGTGCTCAACGGCGCGCCGCGGCGCAAGGCATCGATGGAGCGATAGCTGCCTTCGGCGGTCGGATCGGCCACGCTGGCCTGTGGGTCCTGCGCCAGCGCCAGCGGTGTCGTCAGAGTCGGCGCCAGCAACACTGCGCTCAGCAGCAGCCAGCGTGGAAGCGCGCCTTGGGCGATGATTCTGCGCATGATCATGCCTCCTCCGGCCGGCTGGCGTTGATGCGTTCGATCCGGCAGGCGCACTTCTTGAAGTCGGTCTGTCTGGAGATCGGATCGGTCGCGTCCAGCGTGAGCTTGTTGATCATCACGCTGGCATCGAACCAGGGCACGAAGATCAGCCCACGTGGCGGCCGGTTGCGACCGCGGGTTTCGACGCGGACCCGGATCTCGCCACGGCGCGAGGACAGCCTGGCTTCCTGGCCGCGGCGCAATCCGCGCTCGGCCGCGTCATCCGGGTGCATGAATACCGGTGCCTGCGGAAAGCTGCGGTACAGCTCCGGCACGCGCATCGTCATCGAGCCCGAGTGCCAGTGCTCCAGCACCCGGCCGGTACACAACCACAAGTCATATTCTTCGTCGGGCACTTCCGGCGCCGGTTCGAAGGGCAAGGCCCAGATCACCGCGCGCTTGTCGGCGTTGCCGTAGAAGGAGACACCCTCGCCGGCCTTGACATAGGAGTCAAAGCCTTCGCGGTAGCGCCACAGCGTTTCCTTGCCGTCGACCACCGGCCAGCGCAAGCCCCGACCGCTGTGATAGAGCTCGAAATCAGCCAGATCGTGCGCATGATCGCGGCCGAACTCGGCGTACTCCTCGAACAAGCCCTTCTGCACGTAGTAGCCGAAGGCGGCTGATTCGAAATTGGCGTAGCCCTGGGGAATGTCGGCCAGCGGGTAGCCGTCGACCTTGCCGTTGGCGAACAGGACCTCGAACAGCGTCTTGCCGCGAAAGGCCGGGTTGGCCGCCAGCAATTCCTCCGGCCAGCATTCGTCGGTGGTGAAGCGGCGGGAAAACTCCATCAGTTGCCACAGGTCCGAGCGCGCCTCGCCCGGCGCATCGACCAGTTGACGCCAGAACTGGGTCCGGCGCTCGGCATTGCCGTAGGCGCCTTCCTTCTCCACCCACATCGCCGCCGGCAGGATCAGGTCGGCCGCCTGCGCGGTGACGGTGGGATAGGCGTCGGAGACCACGATGAAGTTGGCTGGGTTGCGATAGCCGGGAATGCCCTCGATGCCGGTATTGGCGGCCGCCTGGATATTGTTGTTGACCTGCACCCAGTAGGCATTGAGCGTACCGTCGGTCAGCGCGCGGCTTTGTTCCACCGCATGCAGGCCGGGTTTGCCGTCGATGACGCCCGAGGGCAGCTTCCAGATTTTCTCGGCCATTGCGCGGTGTTCGGGATTGGCGACCAGCATGTCGGCCGGCAAGCGATGACTGAAGGTACCGACCTCGCGCGCGGTGCCGCAGGCCGATGGCTGACCGGTGAGCGAGAAGGGGCTGTTGCCAGGTTCGGCGATCTTGCCGGTCAGCAGATGGATGTTGTAGACCATGTTGTTGGCCCAGACCCCGCGGGTATGCTGGTTGAAACCCATGGTCCAGAAGCTCATGACCTTGATCTTGGGGTCAGCATAGAGTTCGGCCAGCTGTTCCAGCCAGGCCCGCTCGACACCGGTTTCCCGGATGGTGCGCTCCAGCGTGTAAGGCTTGACGAAAGCGGCGAAAGCCTCGAAGTCGATCACTTCCCCGCCGTTGGCATCATCGGCATGGCTGGCCGCCTGCTGCAGCGGATGCTCGGGCCGCAGGCCGTAGCCGATGTCGTCATGACCACGCTTGAAGCTGACGTGGCGCTCGACGAACTCCCGATTGACCTTGCCGCTGCTGATGATGTGATTGGCGATGTAGTTAAGGATGATCAGGTCGGTCTGCGGCTTGAACACCATCGGGATGTCGGCCAGATCGAAACTGCGATGTTCATAGGTCGACAGCACCGCGACCTTCACATGCGGATGCGACAGCCGCCGGTCGGTCAGCCGGGTCCACAGGATCGGATGCATCTCGGCCATGTTCGAGCCCCACAGCACGAAGGCGTCGGCGTGCTCGATGTCGTCGTAGCAGCCCATCGGTTCGTCCATCCCGAAGCTGCGCATGAAACCCATCACCGCCGAAGCCATGCAGTGGCGCGCGTTCGGATCGATGTTGTTGCTGCGAAAACCGGCCTTGAACAGCTTGTTGGCGGCGTAGCCCTCCCAGATCGTCCATTGGCCGGAGCCGAACATGCCGACCGCGTTCGGACCTTTCTCCTTCAGCACGCGCTTGAACTGCGCCGCCATCACGTCGAAGGCCTCGTCCCAGCTGACCGGCTCGAACTCGCCGTCCTTGGCATAGACGCCGTTGCGCTTGCGCAGCAGCGGCCGGGTCAGGCGGTCGGCGCCGTACATGATCTTGGACAGGAAATAGCCCTTGACGCAGTTCAGGCCGCGATTGACCTCCGAATGGATGTCGCCGTGGGTGGCCACCACCCGGCCGTGCTTGACCGCCACATTGATGCCGCAGCCGGTGCCGCAGAATCGGCACGGCGCCTTGGACCATTTCAGCTCGGTCAGCGGCTTTTCCAGCAGCACATTCTGGGCGCCCGCGGGGAGGCTGATCCCGGCCGCTGCGGCCGCGCTGGCCACTGCGGTCTGGCGTACGAAGTCACGGCGTGTAGCCATCGTCGATCTCCTCCATCAGGTGGTCCAGGGTTTCCGCATGGTGGTGCACCAGATTGACGCTCATGACGCCCGGCAGCAGTCCGATGGCATCGATGCTCTGCATCACCGCGGCCTCGGATTCGGCCTCGCACAGCAACACGCTGCGCGATTGCTGCCGCAGCGCGAGTTCCAGCAGCGGCTGGCCTGCGATCAGTCGATCCAGTTCCGGCGCGATCTCCGGTCGGTGGTGCACGACCAGGCTGGCGATATGCAGCAGCGCGCTCATGCGGCCTGCCCCGGCTCAACCTGGCGCGATTCGAACCGAACCCGCTCGATCAACTCGATCGCCCCACTGGGGCAGACCGGAACGCAGGCGCCGCAGCCGGTGCAGCTTTCCAGCCGCAATCGGGGCTTGGGCACGCGCGCCGGGACGAAGCTGATTGCAGCTTCGGGGCAGACGTCGCGGCAGCTCTGGCAGACGATGCCGCCGGCGGTCAGGCAGTCCGGGCCGATCGCCGCCAGCAGGGTGCTGGCCAGGCCATGTTGCCGGTCCAGCGCCTTCGGCGTGCAGACACCTTCGCAGTCGCCGCAGAAGGTGCATTCACCAGCCCGCAGCAGCCGCTCTGGCCAGCCATCGGCGGCGAGCACGAGGATCTGCTCCGGACAGGCCGCCACGCAGTCTCCACAGTGCGTGCAGGTGTCACGGAAAGCGGCTTCGGCCAGCGCCCAGGGTGGGCGCGCGACGGAGTTCCCGGCGGGATCGGAGCGGCCGGCAGCAGCCGCAGTGGCAGGTTCGTGAAGGATCCGAGCCAACAGGGCTCGGCGCGAGAGAGCCGGGCCGGTCACGTGCTCAAACGCCTGGCGGGCCGTTGAAGATCTGCCAGATCCAGACCGCAAAGCCGTAGCCTGAGACGATCAGCACGGCCAGAACCGGGAACAGGAACACGGTCAGGAACAGGAAGGCGCCCAACTCCTGCGCCTTGCTCGAAGAGCCCGAGTGCTTGTCTGATGCAATCACAGCTGTTCCTCCCTCCCGAGGAGATTTCATCTTGGGGGGTTGTGAGGAATATGTCAAAGCGCGGGCTGAGGGATCAGCCGTTCCAGTGGCCCAGTCAAGGGCATGACGCTTGCCTGCGCCATGATCTGGGTCAAGAGCAGCCGTTCCATTGGCTCTGGCCTCTGAAGCTCAGGCCCGACCCCAAAGCACTGGCCATGGGTTCTCAGGCCCGCGACAGCAACACCGCCGCCTGTCGCGTCAAGCCCTCTCTATCAAGGATCTCTACTTCCCGCCGACTGACTGCGACCAGCCCTTCGTCGATCATCCGGCGCAGCACCCGGCTGACCGTTTCCGGGGCCAAGGACAGATAGTTGGCGATGTCGGCACGGGCCATGGGCAGGGCGAAGCGCTGGCCCGAGAATCCCCTTTGGGCAAGCCGGTCGGCCCAGTTCAGCAGAAAGGCCGCGAAGCGCTCCTCGGCGCTGTAGTCGCCCTTTTGCATCTGTGCAATGCCCAGATCACGCGCCATCACCGCAAACAGCGTGCGCTGCAGGTCGGGCACCCGGGTCGACAGGGTGGCGATGGCCGGGAAGGAGAACCGGCACAGCATCACGGTATCGACCGCCTGGGCAGCGCACGGATAGCGATCGCCATACACGGCGCTGAGCCCGATCAGATCGCCCGGCGTGTAGAAGCCGAGGACCTGCTCCCGGCCCCGGTCATCGCGCAGCAGGGTTTTGACCACACCGGCGCGGACCGAATAGACGGCGTTGAACTCGTCCCCGGTGCGAAAGATCTCGTCGCCAGCGTGAAACGGCCCGACATGGTCAATCAGGCAGTGCAGTTCGCCCAGTGCCGTCTTGTCGTAGCCGCTGGGCAGACAGAGCTGGCCAAATACGCAGGTGCTGCAGAAGGCCAGGGCACTGCCATCATCGACCGGTGGTCTGGGCCAAAGCGCGATATCACGATTCAGACTCATGCGTCCTGTGCTCTGCCAGCGGTTGACGGGCAAGTATGACCATAGTGCCAGCTGGGCTCCAGAACTCGATGCCGCATGGCCCCTCAGATCTGTGCAGGTTCTTCAAACCATCGGTTTGACTCGCCCCCTTCGAACTCCAGAGCAGTTGCAACGCCTACCTGACATCGTAGAAGGGGCGCAGGTAGACCTCGCGACCACGGATGTCCAGTGTGCCGGTGGCTGCACCGATGCGGCTGCGCAAGTGGAGCGGGTCGGGTGATTCGTCGGCCAGTTCCAGACCCAGTTCCGGGCTGAGCAACGCGCTGGCCCGCGCGTCCAGCATCAGGTCGGCGGCTGTCGGGAACAGTACTTCCACCAGGCCATGGCCGATCACCCGATTGCCGGGCTGACCCGAAGGCGAGGACAGGATCGCGCGAATCTCGCCGCTTTCCGACTCCAGATCCAGCAGTCCGCTGGCACTGATCAGGATCCGGCCGGCACGAGATCTGGCGGTGACATTGCCAGGGTAGTTCTTGAGCTGAATCCGGTCGTCGGCCGACGCCAACTCCAGAAACTTCAGTCCGGGAATGAATACTGCCAGATCCACCCGGCCTGGCCGACCGCGATACCGTGGCCGATGGTCATCGTAGTGAACCTTCAGCAGGGCCCTTTCGCCTTCATTGCTGAATTCCAAGCGCGGCAACGGCGCATCCGGGCCGTACTGCTGTATCGATGCGATCACGCCGACGCTGCCCGGCGAAAGACTGCGGATGTTGATCTCGCCGTACAGATTCTCGATCCGCAGGTGGGTGGTCTGATCGCTCAGGGGATAGCGTTCACGCTGGGTCTGGATCTGCACATCGGGAACAACTTCGGACTGTGGTGACTGGCTGGCGCAGCCGGTCATCAACAACAGGCCAAGCAAGCCGGGCAGCAGCGGAAAGGAGTGACGAAGTGGCATGCAGTAGTTCCAGAATCGGAGGGCCAGGCCGGGATGCTACATGCGATGCATAGCCGCGTCCTGACTCGCCTCAAATCGGCTCTGGACCTTGCTGGGCCCCGAGAGCCGAGTCCGCCCTGAGCCCTGGGCCCTGCAAGGCCCGGTTTCGACCCGATCGAGCGCCCGCCCGTGCATCCGAATGCCGGCGAAACGCCCATCCAACATCAAGAATGTGCGCAAAATCCTTGATTGGAAAGCGAATTGGTGGATACTTGTCAAGTATTGCGGACCGCTTTTTGCACAGGAACGCCCATGATCAAGC
>DAIMJK010000140.1:0-9230 GCA_036722245.1 Lysobacterales bacterium | reverse complement strand
CCGCGGCACGTCCCCCGATCACCCTCCAAACCTCCCGCAACTGACGCGAAGCGCCCGTCAGCGCCGCTGGCTTGGAAAAATCGGTCTGTCCCAGGCCTTCTGCAGGCTTTCTCCAGGCCTGTCCCAGGCTTTCTCATCTTCACTGGCTTGGGAAAATCGGTCTGTCCTAGGCTTCTGGTCCTAGGCTTCTTGACCATCATCCGCACTCCCCCACCCCAAAACTCTCCTTCAACCCATTGAACCACGACGGCTCGACAAGCTTCTCATGCTGCAATCGGCCAACCACGATGCCAGGATGGACGCCGACGCGCTGCGCGAACGCTTCGATCGCTTCGGCGTCGCGCAAGTAGCGCAGGTCGCCCGCATCGACCGGCGGAATCAGTTGGTCGGCCGCCCACTGATTGGCCTCGTGCTCGCGGGGATCGTCAGCGTGGGCGACATTGGGATCGTCCAGAAAGACGGACTTCTTCTCCTCGTTGTTGTTGGCATGCAGCAGGATGTGTGCCGCCTCGTGGAAGAAGGTGAACCAGAACTTGTCGTTGGTCTTGCCGTACAGCGAGAGCTGGATCAGCGGACGAGACGGCCCGAGCCAACGGGCGACGCCGCTGACATGCGCGCGGGGAATGGCCGGCACCAGCACCAGCAGCACACCGGCGTCGTGCAGGAGTCTGCGCATCTTCGGTTCAAAAGCCGCCGGTGCTTCGGTGGTCAGCGCGCGTATTCCCTGCAGCGCCTTCTCGAAGCGCGCCTTGTCGTATCTGGGGCTTTCAAGCTTTTCGGCCTGCTGTTCGCCCAGGCGCAGCCAGGCAGAGATCGCTCCGACGTCACACTCTTCGGCCCGACTGCGCCGAAATGCCATCTGCATGTCGCCATAGTGCGAGCGCCATTCGTCAGGTGAAGCCACCCCAAAGAAACGCAGACAGGACTCGACCAGGGCCGGCTTGTTCCGCGCATCGATGCGCTGCTTGGGAATGGCGCCGCAACGCATCAGGTCCTTGAGCGGCAACCCGTCCAGCCAGGAGCCCCAGCCGGCGTGACGTTTCGCCGCTTCCAGTCGGGCCTTGTGCTTCTGGTAGTTGGCCTCGCGTGCCAACCAGAAGTCAGCAGTACTACCCAGCACCCGCTCGAGCCGGAGCGCGGCATCGACTGTGACGGCTACCTTGCCGTTGATGAGCTGGCTGACGTGCTTTTCGCTATAGCCCAGCCGCTGCGCCAACTCGCCCTGCGTCCAGCCGCGCTCTTCGGCCAGATCGATGACGGACTCGCCGGGCGGGGAGACCCAGTCTGGCGCAAATGGCGCACTCAATTCAGTCATGGTAGTCCCCGATGAATTCGATGATGACGATCGTGACCTGCTTCCAGTCGGTGCCGCCCTCAATGAGGGTAGGAAGGGGATCGTTGCCAGGCGCAAAGACCAGCCGCGTGCCTCCTTCAAGCGCCAGCGAAAATTGACCGGCGCGGTCGCCCTTGAGTGGGTGCGGACGGCCCGCCACCAGTTCAGACACTCGCTCGACGGTCTCAAGATCACTCAAGCGACTGCGAAGCTTCCGCGCGCAGGCCGCCCCGAGCTTCTTCTCGGCCACAGACCGCTGCTCGCACAATTCGCGCAGCTTCTTGTCCTTGTAGCGGATCTCCAAGGTTCCCCATCCTACCAGTTTTTACCAACACGGTAAAAACTATCGGTCAACGACCCCATCCAGGTCGTTCATCAACTGTCCTCAGAGGGCCGGTTCTCCCACCTTTGTGGCTTTGTTCAAAATTGGACCCCGCTACCGTCTCCCGCTCTGCGCCCCTTCAACCCCTCACGTGGCAAGGGGCGACCAGCTTTCAGGTCGTTCACTGAACTCGGACATCATCAATCGTGACCTCCAACACCCCCGCAGACCCCACCCTCACGTCCAACGAAAGCACCAGATCACTACGCTCTCCATCGAACCACAGATCAAGCTCAACCTTTCTCGCGTTCGTGTCTCGATCGAAAACGTCGTACATCAGAATCGTCTGAAAGACTTCGTCCGGAGGGAACGTCAGGGTGCCTGGGTATTCATCGCTCGCAAGTTCCAGCTCATGTTGCGTCAAGCGTCCGATGCGCCCGTCATCAACAATCCGGTCAAACGCTCGGTCGACAAGATCCCGTACGAGGCACTTCACCAGCTCTCGAACTTGCCGGCTGTCTGGTTGGTCCGTCATGTCCATCCGACAGTGCGTCCCTATTGCTATTCATCATTGGGGTTTGCGGAGCTCAGCGAGCGGAAGGGGCGTCCGCTGCAGCATCTTGTTGAGCAGCACCTTGCACTAGAACGGGCTTCCGTGCAGAAAAGGTGAACAATCTCTTCCCTGAGGCGCTTTGCCTGCGCTGGATATCCTGAAAAATCGCATCGGCGTCATGGCCAAATTGATTCGCATATTGTTCTCTCAGCGCACGTGTCTCGGCAACGATGGGGTCTTGCCACATATTCAAACCTCCGATCTCGTCCTGAGTGTGCAACCACCCCCACTCATGGTGCAAGGCACGGCCCAGTGACGCCCGCCTCAGCCCCTCTGTGCCGTGTGCCCAGATCCCCGACCTCGCAACCCGTGGTAGCGAGGCTCCACCCCCACCGGCCCCACTGAGAACCTCCGATAAGTCCACTGATACTGCGCCAACGCCCGCCTCGCACAAGCCTCCACATTCGCATTCAACCCCGCCGCATCCCCCACCACCGGATCCGCCGCACGAAACCGCAGCACCCACCCAGCGCCATCGCCCAACCGCTCCGCCCAGACAAACAACACGTTTGCCTCAAACTTGCCAGCCAGCTTCGGTAGCAACGTCATCGTCAACGCGGGTTGACCGAAGAACGGCGCGTAGTCGCCTTCGCCTTGTTTGGGTTGTTGGTCGGGCAGGATGCCCAGGGCGGTGCCTTGCTTGAGCACGTCGACGAGGCGGCGGACGCCCTGACGGGTGGCGGGGACGGGTTCGGCGCCGATGCGGGCGCGGACGCGGTTGAGGAGGGACTCGAGCCAGCGCTGGCGGGGTGGTCGGTACAGGACCGCCAGCTTGACCTGGTTGCCGACCCACAGGTTGGCGATTTCCCAGGCGCCCAGATGCGGGCCGGCCAGGATCAGGGGTTTGCCGCTGGCGACGGCTTGCTGCAGCAAGGCTTCGCTGCCGTCGGTCTGGACTTTGGCCAGAACCTCAGCCACCGGTCGATACCAGATCCAGGCCAGTTCCAGCGCGCCGCGGCCGGTTTCGAGCAGGCTGGCGCGGGTGAGTTGCTCGCGTTCCTCGATGGACAGCTCGGGCAGGCACAACTCCAGATTGCGGCGGGCTATGCGGGTGGCGTAGGCGTTGCGGGTGTACCAGTACTGACCCAGTCGGCCGCCGATCGCCTGCAGCCAGCGCAGCGGCAATCGGGCCAGCAGCCACAGGAACGCGCCCAGCAAGCGCCCGGCCATCGGCTATTCGCGCCAGAAGGCCGGCGTGAGCAGGACGATCACCGTGAAGATCTCGAGCCGGCCGAGCAGCATCGCGAAGGTGCAGACCCAGGTCGCGAAGTCGTTCAGGCCGCGCATGTCGAGCGCGACACCGCCGAGTGACGGGCCGAGGTTGGCGATCGACGAGGCGACCGCGGCGAACGAGGTGACCAGGTCTTCGCCGCTGGCCATCACCAGCAGGCTGAGCAGCACGAAGGCGATGAAGAACACCGCCACAAAACCGGCGACGGCCTCGAGCATCGCGTCGGGCAGCGCGTTGCGGTCGAGCTTGACCGGGAATACCGCGCGCGGGTGGATCACGCGCATGATCTCGCGCCAGGCGAGCTTGGCCACAACCAGGCAGCGCACGACTTTCAGGCCGCCGGTGGTGGATCCGGCGCAGGCGCCGATCAGGCCCAGCGCCATCATGAAGGCGGGCAGGAAGGCCGGCCAGCCGTGGAAGCCGTCGCGGGTGTAGCCGGTGGAGGTGATGTTGGAGGTCACCTGGAACAGCGCTTCGCGCAGGCTGGGGCCGAAGCCGTCGTAGCCCTGGTACAGCCACAACCCGAGGGTGACGATGAGCAGGCCGCCGAGCCAGATCGCGATGAAGGCGCGGAACTCGGCGTCGCGCATGTAGGCGGTGAAGGTGCCGCGGCGCCAGGCGACGAAATGCAGCGCGAAGCTGATGCCGCCGAGCAGCATGAAGACGATCGCGACCATCTCGATCAGGACATTGTCGAAGTGGCCGAAATTGGCGTCGTAGTTGGAGAAGCCGCCGGTGCCGACGGTGGAGAAGGCATGCCCGATGGCGTCGCCCAGACTCATGCCGGCGAGCCAGTAGCAGGCGATGCAGGCCAGTGTCAGGCCCAGATAGATCGCCCACAGCGCCTTGGCCGTTTCGGCCACGCGCGGCGTGAGCTTGGTGTCCTTGACCGGGCCGGTGGTCTCGCCCTTGGTCAACTGGGTGGCGCCGATGCGCAGCGTGGGCAGGATCGCGACCGCGAGGATGACGATGCCCATGCCGCCGAAGAACTGCAGGAACTGACGGTAGAACAGCACGCTCTGCGGCAGGCTCTCCAGCGAGACGATCACGGTGGCGCCGGTCGTAGTCAGGCCCGAGACGCTCTCAAACGCGGCGTCGGCCAGGCTCATGTGAGGCGGGCCCAGATAAAAGGGCAGCGCGGCGGCGGCAGTGGTGCTGATCCAGACCAGCGCGGTGACCAGGAAGCCGTCGCGCAGACGCAGGTCCATCGTGCCGCGGCGGCCGAAGAACAGCAGGCTCAGACCCAAAGCCAGCATCACCAGACCGCTTTCGAAGAAGGCGACCCAGCTGCCGTCGTCCAGACCGAGCACGATCGAAGGCAGCACCATCACCACCGCGGCGGTCTGCACGCCCCCGACCGCGCGCAGGATGGAGCGAGTGCGCGGCGTCATAGCGCAGTCGGGCGGACCCGGAACAGCAACTCCACGTCGCGCACGTAGCGGCGGTTGGAGACGAACAGGATGACGTGGTCATCGCGCTCGATCATGCTGTCGTGGTGCGCCTGCAGGAAGCGGTCGCCGCGGACCAGGCCGCCGATGATCGTGCCTGGCGGCAAGACCACCTCGTCGATGCGTCGACCGACCAGCGGCGAACTGCTGCGATCGCCCAGCGCGACCGCCTCGATCGCCTCGGCCGCGCCGCGACGCAGCGTGTGCACGCGCGCCATGTTGCCCTGGCGCACATGCGAGAGCAGCGCCGACAGCGTGATCTGCTGCGGCGACACAGCGATGTCGATCATGCCGCCCTCGACCAGTTCGGCGTAGGCGGGGCGGTTGATCAGCGAGATCGTGCGACGCGCGCCCATTCGCTTGGCCAGCATCGAGGACAGGATGTTGGCTTCGTCGTCGTTGGTCAGGGCGCAATAGACGTCGGTCTGGTCGATGTTCTCCTCCCGCAGCAGATCTTCGTCGGCGCAGTCGCCGATCAGCACGATCGCGGTTTCGAGGTCTTCGGCGATCTGCTTGACCCGCTCGCGCGAGCGCTCGACGATCTTGACCATGTACTGCTTTTCCAGCGCCTGCGCGAGCGCCTTGCCGATGTTGCCGCCGCCGGCGAGCATGATCCGTTTGGCCCGCTTCTCGGCCTGGCGCAGCTCGGCCATCATCGCGCGCAGGTTCTTCTTGTCGGACAGGAAGAAGACGTCATCCTCTTCCTCGATGATCGTTTCGCCATCGGGCGAGATCGAGCGGCCCTGGCGGAAGATCGCCACCACCCGCGCCTCCACCCCGATCGGCAGATGGGTCGGCAGCGCGCGCAGCTGCTGGCCGACCAGCGCACCGCCGGCAATCGCGCGCATGCCGACCAGCTGGGCGCGGCCGTCGGCGAATTCGAGCACCTGCAGCGCGCCGGGGTATTCGATCAGCCGCTGCACATGGCGGCAGACCAGCGCTTCCGGGCTGATCTGCACATCGACCGCCAGCCGGCGCGCGCCGAACAGCTCCGGGTGGTCCAGATAGTCGGTCTGGCGCACGCGGGCGATGCGGGTGGGCGTGTTGAACAGCGAGGCGGCAACCTCGCAGGCGACCATGTTGACCTCGTCCGAGGAGGTGACCGCGACCATCATGTCGGCATCCTCGGCACCCGCGCGCATCAGCACCTTGGGGTGCGAGGCAAAGCCATGGACGGTGCGCAGATCGATCTTGTCGCGCAGCTCGGCCAGCTTGGTGGCGTCGGTATCGACCACCGTGATGTCATTGTTCTCTTTCGCCAGCGCGGCGGCGACCGAAGTCCCCACCTGGCCGGCGCCGAGGATCAGGATGTTCATTGCTAGGTGAGCGACGAGACGGTGTGGGTAGTGTAGGGGAGAACGAGGGCCCAGGGCCCAGGGCCCAGGAGAGCAGAAGAGCAGGGCCCAGGGCTCAGGGCCCAGGGCCCAGAAGAGCAAAAGAGCAGGGCGAGTAGGATGTCGTTGACCCTGAGTAAACCAGGTATCAGGAAGCGATTGGGGCTCGGCGGGGTTTGGGGCTAACGGACTGGTGCCGGGCGGATGGCGAGGGAAGGGCGAAACCATGCCGATTTCTGATCTTGACGTGTTGCTCGGCAACTTGCAGCCGATGCTGCAGCCCGGTTGCTGGGTCTACTGCTCGGTTCCCCTCGACACCGACCTCGGTGATCTGCACTCGCTGGCGTCGTTCAGAGAGGCAGAAGGTCTGAGTTTGATCGTTGCTGAGTCCGAAGCCTTGAAACGAGGGTGGCCGGCACTGTTTCGCGCTGCCTGGCTGGCACTGGAAGTCGATTCGGCGCTGGAGGCGGTGGGCTTGACCGCGGCGGTCTCGACTGCGCTGGCCGAGGCCGGTATCGGCTGCAACATGGTCGCAGCCGCCCGCCACGATCATCTGTTCGTCCCATTCGACGAAGGCGAAAGAGCGCTCGCGGTGCTCCGAAAACTGCAAGCCTGACCACCGCGCGCCTTGCCCTTGCCCTTGCTCTTGCCCTTGACTGGCTACTGGAACTGGCCACTGGAACTGCCTCAAAACACCGACAACCCCGATTCCCCCGCAAACATTTCCAGTGCCTTCATACCGGCCAGCGAATTGCCGGAAGGGCCGAGGGCCGGGGACCAGACGCACAGGCTGAGCTGTTGCGGGACGGTGGCGATGATGCCGCCGCCGACGCCGCTCTTGCACGGCAGGCCGATCAGAAAGGCGAACTCGCCGGCCACGTCGTAGGTGCCGCAGGTCAGCATCAGGGCGTTGATGCGGCGGGCCTGGCGGGAGCTGATGATGCGCTCGCCGCTGATCGGATTGACTCCGGCGTGGCTCAGATAGCCGCAGGCGCGGGCCATCTGACGGCAGCTCATGGCCAGCGCGCACTGGTGGAAATAGACGTCCAGCACCTCGTCGACCGGGTTGTCGAGCTTGTCGAAGCTGCGCATGAAGTGCGCCGTGGCGGCATTGCGTGAGCCGTGCGCGGCCTCCGACGCCGCGACTTCGGCATCGAAATGGACCGGTTCGCCGACCAGTTCGCTGACCAGCGCCAGCAACTCGGCCTTGGCGTCATCGCAATGGCTGAGCAGGCGATCGGCCACCGCGATGGCGCCGGCATTGATGAAGGGATTGCGCGGCTTGCCCTGCTCGTGTTCGAGTTGCACCAGCGAGTTGAAGGGGTCGCCCGACGGCTCGCGGCCAATGCGCTCCCACAGCTGCTCGCCGATCCGCTGCATCGCCAGGGTCAGCGAGAAGAGCTTGGACATGCTCTGGATCGAGAACGCCACATCGGCCGCGCCCACCGCCGCGCTGCCGCCATCGACATCGCTCAACGCCATCCCGAACTGCTGCGGATCCACCCGCGCCAGCGCCGGGATATAGCTGGCCACCTCGCCATCACCGACCAGATCACCGACCTGGCTGGCGATGGAATCGAGCATGGCTTGCATCGGGTGCGGCTGGGTCATCGCAGGAGTCTCGTTGCAAAGCGGGCAGACGATCATGGCCGTGTGGGGTTGGGAGGGCAACCGTGGCCGTGGCGGTATTGAAGGCGCGCGCCGGATCGCGAGAAACGTAGGCCGGTTCCTCGTGCCCGCGCGGTCGGATTTCTGCCCCGGTTCACAATGCGCGAGGCGGCCGGCGCTCTTGGTCCGACCGGCCATATCGCACGTCACGCGGCCGCCGGCGCGGTGTTGCGGGCGTCGAAAACCAGCCATCGCGGCGCGCGCCGGAACCGCGCTACATTTTTCGGTACGCCGTGGCCGGGATTGGCCCGACGGCGCCGGATCGCGAGAATCGTAGGCCGGTTCCTCGCGCCCGCGCGGCACGATTTCCGCGCCGGTCCTCAATGCGCGAGGCGGCCGGCGCTCCTGGTCCGACCGACCATATCTCACGCCAACGCGGCCGCCGGCGCGGTGTTGCGGGCGTCGAAAACCAGCCATCGCGGCGCGCGCCGGAACCGCGCTACGTTTACGGTACACCGTGGCTGGGGAATACAACTCGTCGGGCTTCGCGCTCTCAAACTGGCCACTGGAACAGGCCACGGGAACCGCTCTTCTGACCCCTCAGCCCTCGGCCCTCAGCCCTCAGCCGTGTTGACAGCGCCCCCGCCCCTCCCGACACTGCCGCCGATCGAACAACTGGAGTCATCCCAATGGCAGACGGTCACGCCGCCGCCCCCTGGTCGGTCGAGCAGGCGCTGGAGTTGTATGCACTGCCGATGCCCGAATTGCTGTTTCGCGCAGCAACGGCGCATCGTGCCCATCACGACCCGGCCGCGGTGCAGATCAGCACGCTGTGTTCGATCAAGACCGGCGCCTGTCCGGAAGACTGCGCCTACTGCCCGCAGAGCGCGCGCTACCAGACCGGGCTGAAGGCCGAGCGTCTGATGCCGCTGCAGTCGGTGCTCGAGCGCGCTGCGGCGGCGAAGGAGCAGGGCGCGTCGCGGTTCTGCATGGGCGCGGCCTGGCGCAGCCCGCGCGAAAAGGATCTGGTGGAAGTCGAGGCGATGGTGCGCGGGGTCAAGGCGCTGGGTCTGGAGACCTGCTGCACGCTGGGGATGCTGGATCAAGCGCAGGCCGAGCGGCTCAAATTGGCCGGGCTGGACTACTACAACCACAACCTGGACACGAGCCCCGATTACTACGGCGAAATCATCACCACGCGCGATTATCAGGACCGGCTGGATACGCTTGAAGCGGTCCGCCGCGCTGGCATGAAGGTCTGCTGCGGTGGCATCGTCGGCATGAACGAGACGCGCGCCCAGCGTGCCGGCTTGCTGGTCGCGCTGGCCAATCTGCCCGAAC